>JAYNUL010000007.1:30511-32503 GCA_038281125.1 Fidelibacterota bacterium
TGGCTCAGAGCTGGTGAGGTGTCAATGGTGGAACGCCTTGATGAAGCTTTTCAAGACCTTGGTTCTGTTGGAAAAACACTCGCTTCTTAATATAGAAGGGTAGTTTTTCGATTATATCTGTGCTTTTTTTGATCGAAGAAAAGCGAGCCATACTACAAGTCTTAGTAGAGTTGAGAATATCATAACTGCATGCAGAGTGGTCCCAAGAAATTGAAGTTCAGATAACCCTAGCTCATCTCTTGTGATGATACCGCCTATGAGGCCACCTAAGAAAATGGAAAGGCCCCTATAGAAAATTCTGTTGGAGGTAACCTTGATCATATTCTTGCTTCTCATGTGTTCGTAGAGACGGTTGTCTAGAGCAAGTGCCCTTCCGCTAAACATTAGTGATGCCATTGAGGCAATTACAATAGCACCTGGAAGAATGAGTTCACTAGGTACATAAAAAAGACCTACCCATAGTAGTGGAAGAATAGCTATCGTGAAACTCGAAAGTCGAATTGTAGAATAGGTACCATGCTCATCAATTTTGGCTCCCCAATATCGAAGGCTGAAAAGTCCTGCTAATTGACTTACGTTAATAAGAATTGCAAGCTCAATGTAATCAAAATGCAGATCCCTCAGCCAGTAAACCATCATCAGTGGTCCTGAAACATGAAATGCAAATTCTGATAATGCATCATAAGTAATAAACCTCTTAAGCGCCTTACGCATAGTTCCTTTGGGGTCATCTTCCTGGCTTTTTTCATCATCAGAAGTATCCTCAGGTTCGTATTGTCTTTTTAGATAAAATGCACTTCCAAAGTTTGCAAGAATGCCAAATCCAAAAATGATCATAAACCCGTAAAACGCGTCCGTCTCCTTGTATGCATTTAAAATAGCTCCTGCAGTCAAGGAAGAAATGAGCATAAAAACCCGAACGATCTGAGAACGATTTCCAAAATATCTTCCTCTAAGTCTACCAGGAACAAGATATCCCATCCATGAGGTCCAGGGAGACATTTGGGAAATAGCTAAGGCATAGTAGATGCAAACGATTCCAAGAAGTAAATAATAGTTACCTGATATATACCCCACATATAATAGTAACGGAATGGTCAGGGTCTGAGTTATTTTAAGAATCACTAACAATGTTTTTCTAGAACGAAAAACATCGTAAAGCCATCCAGTTATACTTTGAAATAATGCACCAAAAAAAATCGGGAAAGTAGATAGAATCGAAATCTCGTAACTAGAATACTTTAAGTATTCAAAAAAAGCACCAAAGTACGTTTCTACCATACCGTACATCACCGCCCACCAGGATCCTTCAATAGTTGAAGTCCTAAGAGAGGATCGTATTTGAACTGTTTTTCTTTTCTGTCGTTTTTTCATATACGTTTAAAAGATGGAAAATTTTTTTATAAATGAGTGATTTTGGCGTATGAAAATTACCTTAATTTTTTAATAAATTGTGTCGTGAAAGTCGTCAAAATTTTTTTAAGTAATCTTAACAATACGGACCTTGGTTTGTTGATCATCCGGACTGTTTTTGGCATCCTCATGTATGTTGGTCATGGTCATGGTAAATTGTTAGGAGGAGTAGATCGATGGTATGGTCTTGGAGGAGCACTCACCAATTTAATTGGTTTTGAATTTCTTAGAACCTTTTTTGGTCTTATGGCTTCTTTATCTGAATCCATTTTTGCCTTATTTATTGTAGCGGGTCTTCTCACCAGGGTTTCATCATCCTTGCTGGGATTTACCATGTTTATTGCAACTCTTCGCCATGTTCTAGATGGTGACTTTCCTGAAATGGCAATTCTGTATCTCATTTTTTGTGTTCTCATGCTGGTAGCTGGACCAGGAAAGTATTCTGCTGATAGCCTCTATTTAAAAAAGTTTTCTAGTTAAAATTGAATAATCATAAAGGATAAACATGCATTTAAGAAACATATTTCTACTAACCCTATTTGTTTCTCTGACCCTTTCTCAGGAGCAGCTTGGATCAGA
>JAYNUL010000008.1:0-10778 GCA_038281125.1 Fidelibacterota bacterium
CAAGGAAAAGACTAAGCGGCAGATGTTCTAATTTTTTAGATCCACTAATAACTAACCTTGGATGTAAATCAACAATCAAATCATTAGAACTTGAACTAGTTACAAGGTTATGTGTAGACATACCCAGTGTGAATTTTTGTTCTTTAGCTCTAAAGGAAAACCCGGTAGAAAACGAAAGTATATTGAACGTGTAGTCTCCATAATTTGAAAAGTAAAAGCTGGATTGTACACCTAGACTAATTGGCAATCTCGATATTCTCTTCCCATAGGAGGTACTGATTTTCGTATCACTTGCACTATATGTACCTGTGGACATCAAGTTTTCATCATACCCTTCAAAAATACCATAAGAAATATTATTTATTGAAAGGTTACCAAAGTTATTATTTTTAAATAAAAATGAGATCCCAATATTTTGACTTGCTATACCAGCTGGGTATTTAATAATTGAAGCAGAAAATACTTTACCTCCGCTTATTGAGGGGTTGGTGTTAGAACTCAATGGTGAAGGCTTTAAATAACCTGCCCCACCCATGCTTATATTAGCGGAGGAAGTAAAAATATCCATTCCTGGAAAACTAGTTTTAGAAAAAACACCTGATGAAAAAGAGATTATCATACTTAATAGCTTTAGATAAATGCTGATTCTGGATAAAGACATAAACTATATTAAACTCAATGGATCAAAGTGTATGTTGATACGAATTTGTGAATTGGAGTACTTTTGATTAAGACTATGAAAGTTAGACTTTATAAATGAGTGAAGTTTTTTACCGTTTGGGTCAATTACCTTCTTCGATTTGAAAATGATTTGAAATCTATAATAACCCCTCAATTTTTCTATGTAACATGGTGCTGGACCCAAGATTATCAGACCACTATACTCCTTATTTATTTTCATTGAGATAGTTGAAGCCAGTTTGGATACTCTTTGATAATTTTTACCAGTAATCTCTATTTTTGAAAGCCAACTGAATGGCGGGTAGTCTAATTCCTCCCGCTCTTTTAATGCAATCTCATAATATTGATCCATATCTAATTCTGCTGCACATCTTATAACTGGATTATCAGGTGAATATGTTTGTATCACCACCTCTCCCGGTTTTTGATGCCTTCCAGATCGACCTGAGGCCTGATAAATTAATTGGAAAACTCTTTCTCCTGATCTGAAGTCTGGTAAGTGCAATCCTTGATCTGCATTGATAATTCCAACTAAAGTTGCATTTGGGAAGTCTAAACCCTTTGCTATCATTTGAGTACCTAAGAGAATATCAATTTGCCCGCTATTAAAAGCAGTTAAAATTTTAGTAATATTAATTCCAGAAGTCGTAGTGTCCATATCTAATCGCTCTATTGACGCTTCCGGAAAAGTTTCTTCAAGCAGGGCCTGTACTTTCTGGGTCCCAGCTCCAAAGTAAAGCAAGTTTTTACTATCGCATTCAGAGCAAGATTGTTTTTCATTTATTTTAGAAAAACCACAAAAGTGACAAAGCAGGTTATTTGTTTTCTTGTGATAACTAAATGCAACATTGCAGTACGGACACATTGCAACCTCACCGCAATCTCCACATTTTATTATTGGCGAAAACCCTCTCCGGTTTTGCAATAAAATCACCTGCTCGTTCCTCTCAAGTCTTGCTTCAATTTTGTTTTGTAGAAAACCAGAAATTATTTGTCCAAATTTTCCAGTTTCTTCTTGCTCATTTAACATGTCAACAAGATGCACCTTTGGTTGCTTTGCTCCTCCAAAACGATTTGGTAAATGCAAGTATTTTAATTTGTTTTTTTGATGGTTATAATAACTTTCTAAGCTAGGGGTTGCACTAGCTAATACAATGACTGCCTTATTTAATCTCGCACGCATTAACGCTACATCTCTTGCATGATACCTTGGAGATGGTGAGTCTTGGCGAAATGAAGCCTCTTGTTCTTCATCAATCACAATTAGTCCCAAATCTTTTAGCGGAGAAAAAATGGCACTTCGAGCACCAATCACAACCCTGAAAGTACCTTTGCATATTTCTTTCCAAGTCCAAGACCTTTGTTGTTGATTTAACTTCGAATGCCACAATGCTACTTTATTTCCAAAAACTGACTTGAACCTTCCGGCAATTTGTGGAGTTAGTGAAATTTCAGGCAAAAGTATTATTGAAGTTTTCCCTTTATCAAGACAATACCTAACTACATCAATATATATCTCTGTTTTCCCACTTCCAGTTACTCCATGTAATAAGTATGGATTATATATATTGCTGTCTAAGGATTCTTTGATAGAATTTGCAACCTCTTCTTGGATTCGATCTAAAGTAATTTTTTTATTAATTGATCCAAAAGAAAATTGATCCGAGTTAGGTTTTACTTCCTTTTCAAATAAATTCACCAATCTATTTCGTTCTAAGCTTTTACAAATTTGCAGTGGATTTGATGCAAAATTTTTCAATAATGAAACCTGTAAAGGCCTAGATTCTGACCTTACCAGCTTGAAGACTTCATACTGTTTAGGGGCTCGTTTTTTAAATTTATCAAATCGAAAGGGGTCTATATCAATTCTTGATTCAACAAACCATAACTTTTGTGGTTTATATCGGGTAGATAAACTTTTAGGAAATACAGTTTTGGCGACCTGCCCTAATGGAGTCATATAATAATTTGAAATCCAATTTATTAATTCCCACAATTCAGGAGTCACTATTTGGTATTTATCAATTAGTTTATTAATTAATTTGGTTTCACCCTTGAAACTGCTGCTTTTAAGAATATTGACAATAATGCCCTCTATCTGCTGCTTTCTAAATGGGGCTACAACTCTTGAGCCTATGTGTGTTTCGGCAATTAAGTTTTCCGGGATTTCGTATGTGAAGGTTTTGAAATTTGATATAGGAAATGCAACTTCAGCAAACATGATAGGGTATTTTATTTATCAAAAAAGTATGGAGCAATAAAATCCCATAGACTACATTAAGATAAACACATGGAAGTACAAAAGTATTAAAAAGTAGTTTATGATTTTATAACATATATTTTGACATCACCTTTAGCTTGAGGTGTTACTCGTACAGAGACATGGTATATTCCTAATGCCTTGATGGGTTCCTCAAGGAGTATTGCCTGACGATCAACTTCTATACCCTTCTCTAATAATGACTTATGAATGTCCAAAGCTGTAATTGATCCAAACATTTTATCTTCTTCGCCAACCTGGGCTTCAATTGTTATTTCCGTTTTAGATAAAGTTTTTACAAGAGCATCATGGGCAGCCTCTGCACGAACTATTCTAGTATTTTCATTCTTCTTTTTTTCTTCAGCAATTGCCATATTACGTTTTGAGGCACGTAGTGCTACTCCCTCTGGAATGAGTTTATTTCTCGCAAACCCAGGTTTAACGCTGACTACATCACCCGCTTCTCCCAAACCTTCATAATTCTTTAATAAAATAATTTCCATAATATTTCCTATTTAATCTGATCCTTTTTCTACATATGGCATCAATGCTATAGATCTTGACCTCTTTATAGCTCGGACTAGCTTCCTATGCATTTTTGCACTGGTACCAGTGACACGACGAGGCATGATTTTACCTTGGTCGTTTACAAAACGACGTAAAAGTTTTACATCTTTGTAATCAATTTCACTGATCCCATTTTCTTTAAAAAAACAAAATTTATTTCTACTTTGGAATGCCATTATTCTGCCTCCTTTAGCTCTGTTGTTTTTTCATCATCTGATTCATTTTCTTTATTTTCCGGTTCAGAAGTATCAACCTGATCAGACAGTTGCTCCTTATCAGAGGATTCTTTTAAAATTTGTTCTTCGCTTTCTGATTCAGGTTTTTTTTCTTCAACATATATTTCTGGCTTGTCATTCAACAGAACCGTCATATGCCTTAGCACTGAATTGTTTAACCTCATCCACGTATCATACTCAACCATTTTTTGTTGATCTCCACCTTCAAATTGAAGAAGGATATAGGATCCATATTTGTGTCTTTCGATAGAGTAAGCTAGGCGCTTTTTCGCCCAAATGCGGTGATTAATTATTTTTGATTTTGTTTTTTCTAATTCTTTTCCAATTTCATTCATGGTTTTCTCAAGAGATTTATTCTCTAGATTTGGATCGACAATATAAAGTGTTTCGTAAAATGACATAATATCTCCTTCTTTTTTACGATATATCTTTTAGCAGTGGTGCTATAACTAGCGATACCACAGACATAAGTTTGATTAATATATTTAGTGATGGACCAGATGTGTCCTTAAATGGATCACCAACTGTATCTCCTACAACTGCTGCTTTGTGAGCATCTGAACCCTTATTCAGAGACTCTCCATTTATTGAAAAACCTTCTTCAATCATTTTTTTCGCATTATCCCATGCACCGCCAGAATTTGATTGAAATATAGCCATCAAAACACCTGATACGGTAACACCTGCTAAAAGCCCCCCAAGTGTTTCTGGACCAAAAACAAAACCCACAACTACTGGAGATACAACAGCTAAAAGGCCAGGGGTTACCATCTCTTTGATGGCAGATTGTGTAGAAATCTCAACACAACGTCCATGCTCTGCTTTGCTGAGAGCATCTTCATAAAGGGCACGATCACTATCGCTCCAATCATCTTCATTCTTTAGATTCATAAGCTCAAGTGCTTTTCTCAATTCAGGTATTTCATTAAACTGTCTACGAACCTCTTCAATCATTGCCATTGCCGCACGCCCAACAGCACCCATTGCCATTGATGAAAATAAAAATGGTAACATCCCACCTACAAATAATCCCGCCATTACTAATGGGTTTGCGATGTCGATTGTTGTAATTCCACTTTGGACCATAAAAGCAGCAAATAATGCCAATGCGGTTAAAGCTGCAGAACCAATTGCAAAGCCTTTACCTATTGCTGCTGTTGTATTACCAACCGCATCAAGTTTATCTGTTCTTTCGCGAACTTCTTTTGGTAATTCGGCCATTTCAGCAATACCACCTGCATTGTCAGAAATAGGACCATAAGCATCCACAGCTAATTGTATCCCTGTATTAGCTAGCATCCCCAAGGCGGCCATTGCAATGCCATATAGGCCTGCAAAATAATAAGCCCCAATAATACTAGAAGAGATGATTAATATGGGAACAGCTGTTGACTGCATTCCAACACCCAAACCAGCAATAATATTTGTTGCGGGACCAGTAATTGATTGCTTTACAATAGAGTTTACAGGACCAGTTCCCGTTCCAGTATAATGCTCTGTAATCATGCCAATCCCAAGACCAGCAGCAAGACCTATAACCGTTGCATAGAACACACCGATACTTGTGAATTCTGACCCACCTTGAATGAAAACATCTGGTAAAAAAGTATTAATTAAATAAAAGATTACACCAACCATAATAGCTGCACTACCAAACTCTCCTTTATTAAGTGCCTTTTGAGGATCTCCGCCTTCTTTTACAACCACCATAAAAGTTCCAATGATTGATACTAATATTCCAGAAGCTGCTATCATCATTGGCAATAGAACAAAATTTAAATCAAAGCTACCTGAAACAAGAATGCTAGCACCCAATACCATTGAGCCGATAATCGAACCAACATAAGATTCAAAGAGGTCTGCCCCCATTCCGGCAACATCTCCAACATTATCTCCAACATTGTCGGCAATAGTGGCCGGATTCAATGGGTGATCTTCTGGAATTCCTGCTTCAACCTTGCCAACAAGATCTGCGCCCACATCTGCTGCTTTTGTATAAATACCACCACCAACACGGGCAAATAAAGCTATGGAGGAGGCGCCGAGTGAAAAACCAGATAAAACATTCAACACCGTGCCTATACTTTCAAAATCAGAACCATACATATTAGTGTAAAGTAGAAACAATCCCCCCAACCCTAATACGCCTAACCCAACAACGCTCAAACCCATTACAGAACCGCCGCTGAATGCAACATTAAGAGCTTTTTCTAGATTATCTCGTGCAGCATTAGTGGTCCTGTTGTTTGATTTGGTTGCAACCCTCATACCAAGGAACCCAGCTAAGCCAGACGCCACTGCACCAATTAGGAAAGAAAATGCAATGAACACACTTGATTCTGGGTTGTTTTTATTTGCAACTCCTAAAATAATAGCAACAGCGATAACAAAAACTGAAAGGACTCGATATTCTGCCCTTAGAAACGCCATCGCACCATCAGCTATACTAGAGCCAATTACTACCATTTTCTTCGTGCCCTGATCCTGCTTTTCGATCCAGCTTGTTTTCCAGAATGAAAAAATAAGCGCTAAAAGACCAGCAACTAGTACATAAATAATATTGTTATCCATTAACAACTCTTCTCCTTGATTATGAGTTATACTTGCTCATTGTTTGATTTAAACCATTACCTAAAAGGTATTCCATTGCATCCGCAGATTGTTGAATCATTAAATCAACTTCTTTTTGATTATCTTTATGGAATGGTTTTAAAACATATTCCTCAGATGGACGGGTTTCTTTTGATGGCTCGGCGATGCCTAGCCTCATTCTAACAAGCTCTCTAGTCCCGGTCTGATAAATGATGTTTTCCAATCCTCTATGGCATCCATCGCCACCTTTAGGGCGAATACGTATCTTCCCTAGAGGGAGATCGACATCGTCTAAAATAACAACAATTTCTGAAGAGAGAATACCCCAATAGTCCATTATTTCTCTAACTGCAATTCCACTTTTATTCATACCAGTAGTTGGTTTAGCTAATACCACTTCCTTACTTTTAATTCGAGAAAAGACAAAGCTCCCCCTTCCTGGCTTAAATGATAAATTGTTTCTAATTGCGAATTCATCAATTGACAAAAATCCTGCATTGTGCTTGGTTTTAGCATATTCATTCCCAATGTTTCCTAGGCCTATAAAGGCAATCATGAACTTTCAGATTGTTCACTATTTTCGCCATCTGAAGAGTCGTCACCTTCATCTTTGGACGCCTCTTCCAAAGGCTCATCACCTTCTTCAACACCTTCAACATCTTCAACAGCTTCCTCTTCTGATGCGGGTGGTGTAATTGAAACAATATTTAAACTTGGGTCTGTAACGATATCCATATCTTCTATATCAATTTCTAGATCAGCAACACTCTTTGCTGAGTTAAGCTCTAAGTCTTCTATATTAAGCTCAATTTGCTCGGGTACATCAGTTGGGAAACAACTTATTTCAATTTGATTTAATGATTGAGATAGAACACCTCCTTCTTTGACACCAATTGAATCTCCAACCAGTACAAGAGGGACAGAAATTGTAATTTTTTCAGATCTTCTAACACGCATAAGATCGACATGAATTACTTCATCAGTGACCGGATGATATTGCAATTGCTTAATCATGGTATACTGACTCTTACCGTCTTGATCGATTTCAAAGATTCGTTGCCCCGATTGCATTGCATGAAACAATACGGATTTTTCAATTGATATATTCACGTTCTCTTCACCGGAAAAGTATAATACGCCAGGTATCATGCCTTTTTTACGTAATGCCTTTGCGGCTTTTGAACGAATTTCTTGTCTGTTTGTAACATCTAATTTGTAATAGGATGATGCCATTTTTTTCTCCTTTTTAAAATTCAAATAAAGCACTAACGGATTCCCCGTTGTGTACTCTATTGACAGCTTCTCCAAATATTTTTGCAACAGAAACAACTTTTATCTTGTCTATTTTTTTCTCTTTATCAATTGATATGGTATCAGTGATTATGATTTTATTAATATCAGAATCATTAAGTCTTTTTATTGCAGGGCCTGATAACACGCCATGAGTTGCGACTGCAGTTACAGACTTTGCACCTTTTTCCATCGCTGCTTTAGAAGCATTAACAGTTGTTCCGGCTGTATCAATCATATCATCAATTATCAATACATCTAAATTTTCCAATTCTCCAATCAAATGGTTAACCTCTGCCTGATTTGGTGCGAACCTCCTTTTATCAATTAATGCGAAATGCATCCCCAATGTCTTTGCATAGCTTTGACTCATTTTAACAGAACCAATATCAGGCGCAAGAACAACTGTCTCTTCAGGGTTAAAACCCTCTTCTTTAATTGCATCATATAAGACAGTTCTACTATAAAGATTGTCAAATGGAATGTTTGCAAAGCCTTGTATCTGAGTAGAATGTAAATCTAAAGTAATGATTCTGTTCGTACCTAACGCCGTTAAAATATCTACAATTACTCTTGAAGATATTGGAACTCTAGGCTGATCTTTTCTATCTTGTCTCCCATAACCAAAATACGGGATTACTACCGTCACAGTATCTGCTGAGGCCCTAACGGCAGCATCAACAAGAAGTGCTAGTTCCATTATATTTTCTGATGGGCCATTAGTTGACTGAATAATGAAAACATCACACCCTCTGATGTTTTCTTCATACTTAACCCAAATCTCACCATCAGAGAAAGTTCTTATGGATATTTCTCCTAAATGTCTATCTAACGATTTAGCAATATTTTCTGCAAGCCTGGGATTACTCCGCCCACTAAATATTTTCAGTTTGTTTCTTTGCATATTAAAAGGGTAATTATTGCTGGGGCGCAGGGATTCGAACCCCAACTGCCTGGACCAAAACCAGGTGTACTACCATTATACTACGCCCCAAATTTTGCTACTTTAGCATATGGATAACTGGATTTGCAATAAAAGTGGAATATCTGTGAGAAAATAAAGACTCAGCAGACCTAGCATCTGCTTCATCGTCAAAAATCCCAAACACAGTCGAGCCTGAACCCGACAGACTTACAAACTTAGGTCTGCATGACCATAGTTTTTCTTTTATTATTGCAATCTCTGGATATGCTGGAATAACAATTGATTCAAAATCATTCTCAAAAAGCTTGAAAGGAGTTTTATCTCTTTCCAAAAGACCAGCAAAATTAACCTCTACTTTGGGTCTCTGCAAAAATTTTTTAAAGCTTTTATATGCCCACTTTGTATCAATTTCAAATTCTGGAACAATAAGTAAATATACCCCATTTATACTGCCATTAATCTCAACTAGTTGCTCACCAATCCCAGAGGCAATTTGTGTTCCACCTTTTAAAAAAAATGGTACGTCTGCACCTAGATGAAGGGCAATTTTTGACACCTTTTCATTGATAGGATCAATAGAATATAGATGACATAGCCCTTTAAGGATTGCTGCAGCATTTGATGATCCCCCACCTAAACCACCTCCGGGAGGAATTTGTTTCACCAGATTAATAGATATTCCTCCTACATCATATTCCTCTGAAAATTTTTCAACCGCAAGAACACATAAATTGGTGGAATCATTCTTCAACCAGTTAACATTTGAATGAAATTCACAACCTCTATCTTTTTTTTTTAATTCAATAGTGTCATAAAAATCCAATTCTTGAAACACAGTGTTGATATTGTGATATCCATCTGGTCTTTGATTTAAAATTTGTAGCCCAACATTAACTTTTGCATATGATTTAATTGTATGAGACTTCATAAAGGTTCTTTAATTATCGATGCAATAGCCATAGCTCCCCAACCAAGTCCCTCGCCAATTGCTCCCATTCTATCTGTTGTGGTTGCTTTAATATTAATGTTTGAATGGTCCAAATCCATTGAAGTTGCAAGGCTTAGTTTTATTTTATCGATGTAATCTTCTATCTTAGGTTCTTGTAGAATTATTGTTGCGTCAATGTTAATTATGAGAAATCCTGATTCTTTTATCCTGTGGGCAACATCTTCTAAAAAAAGGGTGCTTCTAACATCCTTCCAAGTATCATCTTCGCTTGGAAAAAGTTTCCCAATATCGCCTAGCCCTGCGGCACCAAGTAAAGCATCAGCAATTGAATGGGAAAGCGCATCCCCATCAGAATGCCCAACAGAACCAACATCCGAAGATATATGAATGCCGCCGATGTAAAGTAATTCGCCTTTTTCTAACTGGTGAACATCATATCCGATTCCAACTCTTGTCATTTTAGTTCTGCCTCAGCTCTTTCCCAATCGTCAAGTGTTGTGATTTTGAAATTTTTCCCAGTCCCAGGAACAATCATAATCTTATAGCCTAACTTTTCCATTAGAGATGACTCATCTGTTACAACTAAATCATCAAATTCTCTAGAACTATAAGCTTTTAATATTTTTTGTTTATTAAAAGCCTGAGGGGTCTGGGCCATCCAGATATTTGATCGGTCAATAGTTTTTTCTACTATATTATCTTTTGAGAACTTAATTGTATCATGTGACTGCATTGCAATGATTGCTCCGTCGGATATCTCGCAAGCGGAGATACATTGTTCTATAAGTGTCTTTGTGATAAAAGGTCGGGCGGCATCATGTATAACTACTAGATCAACCTTAGAATTAGATTTTTGTATTGCATTTTTAACAGAGTCTTGCCTATTAATTCCTCCAATTACCAAACTAACTTGCGAACCATATTTTCTTTTAATTTTTTTTTGAACTTCTTGTTGGTTTTCATTTGGAATTACCAGAATTATTTCATCAAATAACCTTGATTTAATAAATATGTCGAGTGAATACTGGTACAATGGTTTCCCATGAAGTTTTTTAAATTGCTTTACTTCACCAAATCTGCGTCCTGAACCCGCTGCGGTTATTATAGCTGACTTTACCAAAAATAACTAAACTATTATCATTGCGTCGCCATAGCTCAAGAAACGATAATCTTTCTTTTTCGCTTCCAAGTAGGCTTTCTTTATGAGCTTTCTACCTGCAAATGCACTCACCATCATTAATAGCGTAGATTGTGGAGTGTGAAAGTTCGTAATCATTT
>JAYNUL010000008.1:10878-25002 GCA_038281125.1 Fidelibacterota bacterium
GCACTCACCATCATTAATAGCGTAGATTGTGGAGTGTGAAAGTTCGTAATCATTTTATCAACCATTTTATAATCGTAAGGAGGGTATATAAACTTGTCAGTCCAGCCTCTCTTTGGTGTAACCTGAAAACCGGAAATCGCTATTGTTTCTAGTGCCCTAACAGTTGAAGTCCCTACTGCAATAATTTTTCTATGTCTCTTGCGAGCTTGATTGATTGCCATTGAAGTTTGAGGAGAAACTTCAAAATATTCTGAATCCATTTGGTGACGGTTTAAATCTTCAACTTGTACGGGCCTAAAGGTCCCCAATCCTATGTGCAGTGTGACTGTCTCGATTTTAATACCCTTGTCTTTTGCTTTTTTTAATAAACCGTCTGTAAAATGTAATCCAGCCGTGGGGGCTGCAACTGCACCTCTCTCAGAAGCATATATTGTTTGGTACCTCTTTTTATCGTTATTATCAGCATCTCGATTAATATAAGGAGGCAGAGGTGGTCTTCCTATTCGGTCAATCATTTTGTCAAAATCATCCCCTTCATATTCAAACCTAACAACTCTACCGCCAGAAACAGTATTATCAATCACATCACACATTAGCTTTGGCGTAAAAACCAGCTTGTTCCCAATTCGAACTTTTCTTGCTGGCTTAACCATAACCTCCCACAAATCATTTGATAATTCCCTCAGTAGAAAAACTTCAACTTTTGCATCTGTTCGATCTTTTGTTGCGAAAAGCCGCGCTGGAAAAACTTTTGTGTTATTCATAATGAGAAGGTCATTTTTTCTCATGTAATCAGTGATATTATAAAACTTTTTATGCTCAATTTCACCGGTGTCTTTATGAACAACCATTAATTTGGAATAGTCTCTTCTTGCCTCAGGATGTTGTGCAATGAAAGTTTTGGGCAGTTGGTAATTAAAGTCACCCAACTTGTATTTTTTCTTTTTATTTATCATTAAATAGCCTCTGTTGATCTTTAGTTTTTTTTATTCCTAGCAAGTCATATGCTGAATCCTGTGCAAGCCGACCTCTGGATGTCCTCATAATCATGCCTTCTTTAATTAAAAATGGTTCATAAACATCTTCTATGGTTGTTGAATCTTCACCGACAGCTACTGCAAGTGATTTTAATCCAACTGGGCCACCTGAAAACTGCTCAATAATTACCCTTAATATTTTTCTATCCATTTCATCAAGACCTATTTCATCTATACCAAGTTTTTTAAGAGATGCTTTTGCAACATCAAGGTTTATTTTACCTTCCGCTTTTACCTCCGCATAATCTCTGGCGCGCCTTAGAATGCGATTGGCAATCCTGGGAGTTCCTCGACTGCGACTGGCCAGCTCCATAGCTCCTTCGCTGTCAATTTCAACTTCTAGTATCTCTGATGATCGATTTATAATGTGAAATAGTTCTTCCGTATTGTAATACTCAACACGAAGAACAACTCCAAATCTATCTCGCAATGGTGATGTTAGATTTCCCAAACGTGTTGTTGCTCCAACCAAAGTAAATGGGTCAATATTCAATTGAACACTTCTGGCACTCGGTCCCTTATCTATCATTATATCAATAGTGAAATCCTCCATTGCAGAGTAAAGATATTCTTCGACATTGCTATTAAGGCGATGAATTTCATCAATGAAAAAAACATCTCTGTGGGCTAGATTAGTAATCATTCCTGCCAAGTCTCCAGCCTTCTCAACAATTGGACCAGATGCGTGTTTAATATTTGAATCAAGTTCTTTTGAAACAATACTAGCAAGTGTAGTCTTGCCCAATCCCGGAGGGCCAAAAAGTAAAACATGATCTAATGCCTCGCCTCGTTGATTTGCTGCTTCTATATATAATTTCAAATTTTCAACAAGCTTTTTTTGACCAATAAATTCATCAAATTTTGAAGGACGCAATGATTTCTCAATAATTATGTCTTCTTCAAAAGGAGTAGGGTCTGTTATATGAATCTCTGTCATTTGATGAAATGGATATAAAACAATTTATATAAGGGCATAAAGATACAATTTGAAATAGCTGACGTAAAGATTTGAAAAGGAGAATGTTTTTTTAAAAATGATTTCTTCAAATATTATTTAAACGCCATGCTCTTTCTTTAGCAAATTTTTTTATACCACTTAATATACTTCCAGTATCTAATTGAGACTCTTCAATTATCTGGTCTACACTTCCTCCTGTTCTCCATCTATTATCAAAATCTGGAGACATAGAATACTTTTTTACCATTGGATTTGAAATCCAATTATTCATTAGCCTTAGTGCGCCATTTGTAATCACCATTGTATCTTTCCATTGATTGGGAGCGATAATGAGCTCACGATACTTTTTATCCTGCCTCCTATATAACTCCCAGCTTATTGCTGCTATTATCTTTACATTGGGTCCATTTTCTTTCAGAGCTGGCAATATTTGAACTATCGAATTGGTAGAACTAGTACCTCTAACGATTACAACTCCTTCCTTTTTCTTATTTTCATCAAAGTCTTTTATTATATATGCACCTTTTGAAGATTCAAAATAGTGTGCCATCTCTAAGGCTTTGCGATCTGGAATCTTTATGGGCGGTCTTGTCAGATGTATTGCAACTATTGGTACTTCTGTATTCAAAGCTGCTGAAAGAGATGGTGCAACCTCGTTATGCTCCCATGGATGTACATTAATGATGCGTCCCTCCGGGAATAGCTGTGTTACTCCCGGTGCAAAGATACCAAAATGGGTTCTGCTATCTTCTGCTGTCTCTGGTCCTGAATGACCTACAACCCAAATGAGTTTTCCAACTTTTAAATTTGAATCTTGTGCAATTTGGCTGAAAAGTCGTATCGGCCCATATTTAAGATAACTAAATGATCCGTAAGTACTTGTTGCTCCAAAGAAACCACTAAAATCCTCATAGCCATTTTCAGAAAAGTTCACCGTTGCTGCACCAGCCATCATCCCAGCATTAGTAAATTCAGTTATTCCTTGGGGAAATAGAGGGCTCTTTAAGTTATTCTCTTTGTCATACAAACCCTTGTTTTTATTTGAACCGTATTCTATTGCAAATCCAGATAAATTTGTGGACTCTGCTAAATCTGCGCTCATTGCTAGGACAAGTGGTCTTCCATGTTCTTGCTCATATGAAGAGTTTAAAAAGCTTGCATATTTAGAAAAACCAACACGATTAGGTATCACATCTCCCGGGTTAGCAAAGATTTCATTTGGCAAAGAGTCCAATCCAAAAGTTGGTTTTTTGTTACTTTCCTTAATTGGATTTACCATACATTTTTTTATCTTATTAGGGACTGAATTTCCTAACTCAATTAATCGACTAGATAAATAATCGACATAATCCTGGTTCTCTGACATTACCTTAAACACAGTTTTAAACATTGACTTTGCTTGATCTGTTTGCCCTTCCCACGTATCGTCAGGAGCTGATCCATATTCTTTGAACTCAATTTTATACTTATCTGAAAAGTCCTTCTTCGTTTTCCAAAATAAGTCGGAATTCCTTTTATGAGCTGCACCATGACTTTTATTATCATAAATATGATATCCGCGTCCTTTCCTGGTTTTACTGTAAATTACTTTTGGTATCTTATTGTTATTATTCTCTACCAATAGCCTATAATATGCGTCTGTTATTTCTTGCCAATTTTCACCATCCTCAACGCCCTCTACGTGCCAACCATGGGATCCAAACCAATCTTCTGGACCGCCGTACATAATGGAACTAAAAGGCCTGTTATCAATCCCAAAATCGTTCCAGTCCAAAAAGTATATAAGGTTCCCTAAGCCCAAACCCCACGCTGAATTAATTGTTTCATGACTTGCCCCAGTAGTAAACCCGCCTTCTCCTTCAAAGGCGAACACTTTTACATTCTCAGCTCTGGCATATTTTAAGGCAAGTGCAGCTCCAGCTGCAAAAGGAGATCCGTGCCCGCTAGGGCCCGTATTGGCTTTGAAAAATAATGTCTTCCCTTCCATCTCTGCATGCCCAGGTAATCCGCCGTTTTGCCTTAAAGTCAGAAGGTCTTCCCAGCATAATTGAAAATCAGGGCCTTGAAAGTTCAAGAATCGACTATCGCCTGTTTGCTTATATTTTATTCTAAGTGATTCATTTAAAACAGCTAGTGTTGCGTAGACTACGGGATTACAATGTCCTGCAACTAAAACAAATCTATCTGCAAACCTTTTACCAGTGTCTCGAATATCCCATCTCATAGCACCTGATAGTAGTGTTGCAACCATAGCATGCACCTTAGACCTAGAGCCTCCAGGATGACCGCTCTGCCTTAGATTCAGCATAATATCAATGCACTGGTCTATTAAGTCTTTTGTTATTTCCCAATATTTAAATTCGTTTTTGAGGGTGTTTGGTGGCCTCATTAAATAGTCCTATTTTTTTAAGATTTCCTTTAAAAATAATCCTGTATATGAATTTTTAATTGAAGCTACTTCCTCAGGAGTCCCAATTGCAACAATATTACCTCCATTGTCTCCGCCTTCAGGACCCAAATCAATGATCCAGTCAACTGTTTTAATTACATCCAAATTATGTTCAATAACAATAACTGTATTATTTCTATCCACTAAGCGTTGTAAAACTTTTAGAAGCATCCAAATATCTTCAAAGTGCAATCCTGTAGTAGGTTCATCTAAAATATATACAGTTTTTGACGTAGAGGCTTTTGAAAGTTCCGTAGCAAGTTTTACTCTTTGGGCTTCACCCCCAGACAAAGTAGTAGCCTGCTGACCAAGGTGAATATACCCCAGTCCAACATCATCTAATGTTTGTAGCTTTTTTCTTATACTAGGTATTGAGCTAAAAAAGTCTAATGCGTCTGCTACTGGCATTTTTAAAATATCTGCGATTGATTTCCCTTTATATTTCACCTCAAGCGTCTCTCTATTATATCTTTTACCTTCACAAACCTCACACGTCACATACACATCTGGTAGAAAGTTCATCTCAATTTTTATAATCCCATCACCTTGACAAGACTCACATCTCCCACCTTTTACATTGAACGAAAACCTTCCTGGTTTATATCCTCTAATTTTTGATTCCTCTAATTTTGCAAATAAATCACGAATGTAAGTAAAAACACCTGTGTAGGTTGATGGGTTAGACCTTGGTGTTCTTCCTATGGGCTTTTGATTAATTTCAACAATTTTATCAACATATTCTAAACCACTAATTGATTCATATTGTAGAGGATAAGAGCGAGATCGGTTCAATTCTTTTGATAAGATTGGGAATAACGTCTCATTGATTAATGTACTCTTACCACTACCAGAAACTCCAGTAACTGCTATGAAACGACTCAAAGGGATTTCAATATTAATCCCTTTTAGATTGTTCCCAAAAGCTCCCTTTAAAACTAGTTTTTTATCTTGAATGCCAAGTCTTCGTTTAGGTATCTCTATAGACTTTCTCCCTGAAAGATATAAACCTGTTATTGATTTATTTGATTTTAAAATATCTTTTGGCGTTCCTGAATATGTTATCTCCCCGCCATTTTTACCTGCTCCTGGTCCTATGTCTATAACATAATCAGATGATTCTATAGTTTCTTGATCATGCTCAACAACTAAGATTGAATTCCCAATATCACGAAGAGACTTTAAGGTGTTAAGTAAGCGATTATTATCTCTAGGGTGCAGTCCTATTGATGGTTCATCCAATACATATAAAACACCCATTAGCTGGGATCCAATTTGTGTAGCAAGTCGAATCCTCTGGGCCTCACCACCCGATAAAGTCACAGCAGATCGATCAAGAGTGAGATAGCCAAGACCCACATTATTCAAAAAGCTTAAACGCTGTGAAATTTCTTTTAAGATCTGATCAGCAATTTCATTTTCCATTTTAGTTAATTTAATTTTTTTGAAAAATGAACTAATATCTTTCACAGACATGGATGAAACTTCACCTATATTCATATTGTTAATAGTAACAGCAAGAGTCTGATCCTTGAGTCTTGTCCCATTACAGCTTGAACAAGGACGCATGCTCATAAATTGCTCAATCCACTCTCTGATCCCTGACGACTTTGTTTGCGCATGTCTTCTCATCAAATTTTCAACAGTACCCTCCCATCCTCCAGAGTAGGTTCCTGACCACCGGCTAGACGAGTATTCCATTTTAAACTTTTTTTCACCTGTCCCATATAATAACATTTGGCGTACACTCGATTCTAGTTTTATCCATGGCGTTGTGAAGTTGAAATTGTAGTGTTGAGCAAGGCTCTTTAATATGTTACCATACCAGTTTCCTCTGGGCTGCTCACCTAAAGGGACGATAGCACCCTGGATAAGACTTTTAGTCTTGTCAGGGACAACCAAATTAGGATCAACCTCCATATGAGTTCCTAATCCATCACATACCTCACATGCGCCATATGGAGAATTAAATGAAAACATTCTAGGCACAATTTCTTCAATAGACACCTCGCAGTCAGGACAAGCAAATTTCTCTGAAAAAACACGTTCTTTTTTTGGGAGCTGATTTACGACTACTAAACCCGATCCTACTTTAAGTGCCAGTTCTATTGATTCAGTAAGTCGATCTTTTATTTTATCATTTAATATAAGTCTGTCTACAACAACCTCAATTGTGTGTTTTTTATTTTTGTTTAATTTTTGTTTTTGATCGATTGATAAAACCTCACCATCAATTCTTATTCGTAGAAATCCATCTTTACGTATTTTATCAATAATACTTTTATGCTCTCCTTTTTTCCCTCTAACCAATGGAGCTAAAATATGGATTTTAGAACCTTTTTTATACTTTAAGATAGTGTCAACAATTTGTTGTACTGTCTGCCTCTCAACTAATTTTCCACATTTCCAACAGTGTGGCTTGCCGATATGAGCAAATAGCAGTCTAAAATAATCATGTATCTCAGTAACAGTCCCTACGGTTGATCTTGGATTTCTTGCAGTAGCTTTTTGTTCAATTGAAATAGCAGGAGACAATCCCTCAATTGAGTCTATATCTGGTTTTTCCATTAAACCTAAAAATTGCCTAGCGTACGAAGATAAAGACTCAACATATCTTCTTTGCCCCTCTGCGTAAATAGTATCAAATGCTAATGATGATTTCCCAGACCCAGACAGACCAGTAATTACAACCAACTTATCTCTGGGAATACTTATACTTATATTTTTTAAATTATGTTGTCTGGCACCTTTTACAATTATCTGATTTTTTGAATCCATTTATTAGAAAGCCTTTAGAAAAAGTTGGAAATTTTAGACATCATAAAATTTACAATATTTATAAATCCCACCCTAAAATCATTTGGTTATGTTCATGAGTAATTGCAAAACTTGATTGGTGACCATTGAGGTATTAGTTTGGGGTATGAGTTCGTTAAAAAATCAAATCCTTATATCAATGCCTCACATGACTGACCTTTTTTTTTCAAAATCAGTGGTTTACATTTGTGAACACGGAAATAGTGGAGCAATGGGTATGATAGTAAACAAGAATCTTGACACCCCTGAACTAAAAGAAATATTTGATAGATTGTTTAAAGTAGAGAAACCCTTTAATATGGTGAGGAGTAATACCTTTTTTGGGGGTCCTGTTTTGCTTGAAAAAGGAATTATTCTACATCATTCAGATTATTCATCACCAAAATCAATTTCCATTTCAAAGTCAGTTTCTTTAACAAGTGATGAGGGTGCCTTAGAAGACTTAAAAAGGGAAAAAAAGGTCCCCTTTAAGTTAATGCTAGGGCATGCTGGTTGGTCTGCGGGGCAACTTGAAAGAGAAATAGAAAATGGAGATTGGTTAATACAAAGCACAACGTCTGATTTTATTTTCAATCTACCTCCAAATCAAATGTGGGAATATGCTGCTAAATCAATTGGCCTGGATATAGACTCAAGCTTAGGTACATCTGGGCAGGCCTGAAATTCTAACTGTAACTGCTTTTAAAAAAACCTATTCTTGCAATGTTGACTAAAGTCTTACCATCTGCAGCTGTTATATGCGCTGCATTATTATGGAGTGTTGATGGTGTATTGAGGCAAGATCTGCACAGCATATCATCGCTTGTTATTGTTGCAATTGAACATTTGGTAGGCGCATTGATTTTCTTGCCTTTTTTATTGAGATCAACCTCGAAAATAAAACGGCTTAATAGAAAAGGATGGATTTCGATTTTTTGGGTTTCTATTTGTGGAGGGTTACTAGGAACCTACTTTTATACAAAGGCTCTTGGTTATGTGAATTATATTGATCTTTCTGTAGTTGTGTTAATTCAGAAATTGCAACCATTGTTTGCAATTTCTTTGGCTAGTATTGTCCTGAGAGAAAAGGTATCAAAGAGTTTTATCTTTTTAGCATCTACCGCGATTCTAGGCGGATATCTCACAACCTTTGGAAATAAACCATTTTTACTTTTAGATAATAAATCAATAATCGCTTCGTTCTTTGCGTTGTTAGCATCATTCTTCTGGGGCAGTTCCACTGTACTTGGGAAAGCTGCTTTGAAACAAATTCCTTTTGAACTTATGACTTGTATAAGATTAATAGTAACTGGAACTGTGGCGCTGCTAATAATTACATCATCGGGAAACATTTCAGATATTTATACCTTATCTATTGAAAATTATAAAGCTATAATTGTTATTGTTTTTACATCAGGATCAATTGCTTTATCAATTTATTATTATGGTTTACAACATCTTGCAGCTTCCCATACTACGATATATGAATTGGTTTGGCCTCTGAGTGCAGTTTTAATAGACTGGTTAATACGAGGTAAAACACTTTCTCTTGCTCAAATGATTGGCGCAATAATCCTTGTGTTATCTATAGCAATTTTGACAAGAGAAAATTCTAGTGAATAATTTTTCCATATACGACCATAACCACAACCTTAAGTATAATCTACTGCATGAGTTTTTTTGGGGTTTTGGAGTAGCATTTCATACAATTTATGCAGTTATTCCTCTTTTCTTAAAAGAACTCTCAGCACCAGATTACATTATTGTATCGTCTGCAGGAATTTTTTCTTTTGTAGTTGCCTTCCCAACATTATTTAGTGCTGGAATAGGAAGAAACATAAAAGATATAAAGAGAGCTGTCATCCTTGTTCATTGTATTATTTTGTCAGTGACTTTCTTGATGGGTTTCACGTTTACGTTTTTTGATTCTGAGTTAGTTGGAATGGCCTGGGAAGTATATCTAACCTATTTTATCCTCTATGCTTTTTCAATTGGTATCATTGTTCCTATATGGGCTGATTTTTTAAACCAGACAACGCTAGGGACGCATAGGGGTCGTTTTTTTGGATTGGGCTTTGCATTTAATAGTATCGGGAGTTTTATTGGTGGAATAACTCTTAAATATTTATTATCGTTTGATATAGATTTTCCAAAAAATTTTGGGATAGGTTTTTTTATTTTATTCTTATCGTTAATGATAGGCACTATCTTGTTTCTCCCTTTTAGAATTAAAGAAAAGGTTAATACCAAGGATTACATTCCTTTTTCAGAATATATAGCTAAAACTCTTGAGATTGTAAAAGGACATAAAAACTTTCATAGGTATTTAATTTCTAGAGTTTTCTATTCATCTTGTTTACCAGGACTAGGGTTATACGCTGTTTTTTGTCAAGATAAGTTTAATTTTGAATTAAGTGAGGCCGGTGTATTTACCGTCATAACAGTTTTATCTGCTGCTATATCTAGCTTTTTTTCAGGAAAAATTGGAGACAAATATGGTCACAAAAATGCAATGTTGTTAGCATACTGGGGCCATCTGATTGCAGCCTTTATTACGATTATCTCTTGGAATATGTTCAGTGTATATTTGGTTTTTATAGCAGTTGGAATAGGGCAGGGGGCATTCATGCCATCTGCAATGAATCTTATATATGATTTTTCATCTAAAAGAGATGTGAAAACTTACATGGCATTAGTGGATTCGATATTGGCACCTTTCATCTTGTTTTATATTGTTTTAATTGGATGGCTGGTAGACAATGGGAATTACGAACTTTCGCTTAAAATATTGATTGGGAGTTTAATGATTGGTATCTTGTCATTGGTTTATTTGGTAGATGACCCAAGAAAAGAAAAATTTATGTAAACTTGATTTTCTTCTTGATTTTACCTGTACTCGGTCTAAAAATTAGGCTTATAATATGATTGCATTTATAGTTCCTCACATACGTTTTTTAGTTATGATTTTCTTTTTGCTGGTAATGACCGCATGCACAAAAGAGAACCCATCTAGACATCTAGACCTTGGCAACTGGTATTTACAAAGGGGTTTACTGGATGAGGCAATTACTGAATACCGTGAAGTCTCAAGGCTGTATGGAGGTGAGCAGAGTTCCCTCAAAAGAGATGAATTTCAAGTATTAGGGACTGCACATCTAAAATTAGCCATTGCCTATACAAAAAAAGGCTGGTGGGAGTATGCTCTAAGTGAGGCAAAACGTAGTTTTGATATTTCACCCAATAAAGACTGCCACGAACTCATAACCTTAATTGAAGAAAAGTTAGACCAAGACACCAATTCCTAATTATTTGTGGGTCTAAAATGAACCGGACCTAGACTCGCCTCCATCACAGTAAATTATAGAGCAGTTGATAAAATCTGCTTCCGGGTTTAAAAGCATGGAAATAGTTCCAGCAACATCTTCTGGGGTTGTAGTCCTCCTCATTGGGTTCCTTTTTTTTGTACTTTCAACCCACTCTTCCCAATTATCTGTTATTTTTGTAAGAGCGCGAGTTGGCGTTATCCCCGCCTGTACAGCATTGGCTGTAATTCCAAGCTCTCCAAGCTCCCAACCAATTTGTCTTATAATTGCTTCCATAGCAACTTTGGCTACACTGACTGGGCCATAGCCCTCCATTGCTAAATAATTTCCTTCACTGGTTAGTCCTATAATTCTTGAACCCCTAGAAAGCAGCTTTGCCTGATGAAGTTTTTGTGTCCAATACAATAGCGAATTACCCATAACGTGTACTGTCATATCCATTTGTCGTTGCGTTACTGGCTTTTCTCCAAAAAAGTTTGTTGTTGTTCCAAATGCAATTGAATGCAGTAATAATTTCAAGGGTTTTCCTTTAGTTATTTCGTTAATCTTAGGAATATACCTATCCATCGATTCCTCCGAGGCAGCATTGGTATTAAAATAATGACAATTACCTTTTGTTATATCGTTAACCTCTGCGATTGTTTCTTCTGCAATTTTTTTTGCATCACCCCTATCAAAATGAAATGCAATAATCCCAAATCCATCTCGTGCTAAGCGCTTAGCTGTTGCCGCGCCGTGGCCAGTTGACCCACCTAACAGTAGTACCCATTCGGACATTTTTTTCTCCAATTTATTAATAATCAAATTTAAGGGAATCTTTTTCAATTTTGAGTATCAAATGTCATTTTAATATCATATAAACTGTTGTACTCTTCGCCTGTAAATTTTATTAATAAATGATAAAGAAGAATAGTTACGAAAAAGATGACCTATTAAAAAGTGGCCAAGGCCTACTAATGGGACCAAATACTGGTAAACTACCAATTGAACCCATGCTTATGGTTGATCGTATTAGTGATATTTATCAAGATGGTGGTAAATATGATAAAGGCAGAATAAAGGCAGAATTGGACATAGATGAGAGCCTTTGGTTTTTTCATTGTCACTTTAAAAATGACCCAGTAATGCCAGGGTGTTTAGGACTGGATGGAATGTGGCAACTTGTTGGTTTTTTTCTAACATGGGTTGGGGGCAAAGGTAGAGGAAGGGCCTTAGGCGTTGGTGATGTGAAGTTCAAGGGGCAGATAAGGCCTTACCACACAAGAGTTACATATAACATAGATATTAAAAGACTTTTAGACCGCGATGGCCAGTTAATGGTTTGGGCAGATGGGACGGTAACAACAAATGAAGAAAAGACTATTTATTTTGCAAAAAACTTACAGGTAGGCCTGTTTAATAACTTAACCTATGATTTTGGTGGAGACCCTTCACAAGATTCATTTTAATAAGTATTCAAATTAAATATCTATGTCATTTCAATGCGGAATCGTTGGGCTGCCAAACGTTGGCAAATCAACAATGTTCAATGCTCTAACAGAATCTGGAATACCTGCTGAAAATTATCCTTTTTGTACAATAGAGCCACATATAGGCATAGTTGAATTACCAGATGTTCGCTTGAAAGATCTTGCAAGGATATATAGCCCTGAAAAAGTTACCCCAGCTACGGTAGAATTCATTGATATTGCAGGATTAGTAAAAGGAGCAAGTAAGGGAGAGGGTTTAGGAAATCAATTCTTGGGGCAAATCCGGCAAACGTCCGCAATTTTGCATGTTGTTCGTTGTTTTGATGATAAGAATATCACTCATGTAGATGGAAGTATAGATCCTGTGAGAGATGTAGAAACAATAGAAACAGAATTATTACTTGCAGATATCCTGACGCTTGAAAAAAGAAAGCATAAAGTTGAAAAGCTAGCAAGGTCAGGAGACAAAGAAGCTAAGGATTCTTTATATATCTTAGATTTGCTATTGGAACATTGCTCTGATGGGAATGCGGCACGTTTATTAACGATAGATGAGGGATATAATGAATTCAAAAAATCCCTTCAGCTGTTAACGGAAAAACCAGTACTATATATCGCCAATACAAGCGAAGCAGAAACGATGGAAGACAATACTGGAGAGTATGTTAGATCTTTAGAGGAATATGCGTTAAAAGAAAATAATGTTGTAATTAGCTTATGTAGTTCCATTGAACAAGAAATAGCATTACTTAAGGAAGAAGAAAAACCAATATTTTTAAAAGAATACGGCTTATCTGAACCAGGTTTAAATAAAGTTGTTCGATCCAGTTTTGAGTTGCTAGGCTTACAAAACTTTTTTACCTGCGGTAAAAAGGAGGTTAGGTCTTGGACTATATCAAAAGGATCTACAGCTCCTCAAGCAGCAGGAAATATCCATTCTGATTTCGAGCGAGGATTTATAAAAGCAGAGACCTTCCACTATTCTGAATTAATAGAAAATGGATCTGAAAAGGCTTTAAAAGAGCTGGGGCTAATAAGGCAGGAGGGAAAAGACTATATTGTCAAAGATGGAGATTGTATCTTTTTTAAATTCAATGTATAAATAGAAAGTAGTAACCTATCTATTTAATTTTTTATTCATCTTCCTCATCTTCCCATTCATCCTCATATTCATCCTCCCATTCATCTTCGTATTCATCTTCCTCATCTTCCTCATAGTAATAATCTGGAGGATATGCGAAATAAGGGTTTTGGCTCATTCCATAGGGATCATGAGCAGGAGGCTGAACAGAATCAATACTTTTCTTTTCATCACTATCTTTATTAACTGGTTCTGGGACCTCTTGCTTCACAACGATAACCTTTGGCTCATCATTGCTAGGAGATTGAGAATGCGATTTATTTAATGCACTCATGACCAGCTCTCTATCCTGCTGGGTTAATCCACTCTTCAAATTTGCAGACTGTATACTAGATTCTTGTTGATTTCGAAAGTTAAGTCCCGTAAGAATTGCAAAGAATAGGATTACTAATGAGAAGATGGAACCTTCAGGTTGAAATTCAAACCCACCCCACATGTTTTGAGTTATACCAAAGCTAAAAAATATACCTAAGGAAAGAAGTACACCAAAAAGAATGATCATATTGCCCATTTCATGTGGCATGTGAGATTCCATAACCAGCATATAGATAAACCATATGAGGATACCTAGAACCGCGATAATGATACTGAGCATGTATTCTCCCAATATGAGAGATGTAAAAAAGCCGACGACGCCGGCTGCCGGAATGATAAAACCTACTCCGGATTTAATGTCGTTAGCCATATTGAAACTCCATTAATACCTCGAATTATCCTAAAAATTGCTGTTTGTAATCAATAAATGCAAGATTTTTTCATCAATTTCACGAATCAGCTGTTTCTGCATTTAATCTAGGCTACTGTTTCAGTAATTTTATTGTATCATATGATTGATAATCAAGTAAGAATTGGGGTAATTGGAGTTGGTCATTTAGGCCAACACCATGTAAAACACTATAAAACTCTAGATAATGTGGAATTAATTGGGGTTTTTGATATTGATCGAGAAAGATC
>JAYNUL010000008.1:25102-29298 GCA_038281125.1 Fidelibacterota bacterium
AATATGAAATCAAACCAAAATTCATTGAGATACAAAGATTGGCTCCGTATACATCTAGAGGCACGGATGTACCGGTTGTTCTAGATAAGATGATTCACGATATAGATATTTTGTTATCTTTAGTTAAGGTTCCAATAAAGAAAATTCAAGCAACTGGCCTATCTATATTGACGAATTCTATTGATATTGCACATGCGAGAATGCGTTTTGAAGATGGAACCGTGGCAAGTGTTATATCAAGCAGAATAGCCAGAGATGAAGTACGAAAAATTAAAATCTTTCAAAAGGACCTTTATGCAACATTAGATTTATTGATTGGTTCAACTGAGATTTATGAGGTGGTTAATGATAAAACCTCAAAATACAAAATGACGATTCCTTTCGAATATAAAGGGAATACAAAATTGATTGGTTATCATAAACCAGATTTAAGCAACGGTGATCCTTTGAGAATGGAGCTTGAAAACTTTATCTTGTCAATTCAAGGCAAGCAACAACCAATTGTCTCTGGTAAGGATGGAAGAGATGCTTTAGAAGTTGCAATAAAAATACAAGAAATGATTATTTTGGATAAGCATTAATGAAAATCAGAAATTTCTTATTCTCAAATCGAAGCTTTACACCTGTTCCAATTGCTTTAGTAATTATCTATTTTTCAGATCCTTCAATACTTTATTTCATTTATGGTATGCCCCTCATTCTGGTTGGAGAATTAATAAGGATCAATGCAGTTAGCCATGCTGGTGGCATAACAAGAACTATGAATGTAGGCGCGCCGTCTTTATGTACAAGTGGTCCATACTCTAGGACAAGAAACCCCCTATACTTAGGGAATATGATAATTTATTTGGGAATTGTTTTAGTTGCTGGCGGAAAATATGTTTTTATTTTGGAAGGGATAGTTTTTCTTTATTTTAGTTTTCAATATATGATGATCATATCTCTTGAAGAGGAAACCCTTAAAAAACTGTTTGGGGATGAATATATATCCTATATGGAAAATGTTCCGCGTTTGTTTCCAAAAGTTACTCCATGGACTGGCGGCCTTAATGTTCACAAGCCATCAAATCTATATAAAACGTTAAAAACGGAAAAGAGAACTCTTCAAAATATTTTTTTGATTCTGAGCATATTAGTGATTAAAAGCCAATTATAAGAATAATTTCGTAAAATTTATGAATGGGTCTTTATGAAAAAGTATTTTATAGTTGCTGGCGAACCCTCAGGAGACCTCCATGGCGGTAAATTAATTAAGGCTATTAAGGAATTGAACCCTAATTCATCTTTTATGGGCCATGGAGGGGATAACATGCACAATGAAGGAATGCATATAATTGAACATGTGGACAGTTTAGCCATTATGGGTTTTGCGGAGGTGTTGCGTCATTTACCTAGAATGAATAAAATAATGAGAAATACTGTTGGTGCGATTGAAAGGTCAAAACCAGATAGAGTTATTTTAATTGATTATCCAGGTTTTAATTTAAGATTAGCAAAAAGGTTGTTTCCTCTAAAAATACCCATTACATATTTTATACTACCTCAAGCTTGGGCTTGGAAACAGGGGAGAGTTGAAGTATTAAAAAGGTTTATAGATCAATCAATTTCTATATTTCCATTTGAAAACGATTGGTACAAGAAACACGGGCTTAGGGTTGATTACTTTGGGCACCCCTTCGTTGATATTGAACATTTTAATGAAACCACAAAATCATTTTATGAGAGACACTCTTTAAACATAAACAACCCCATACTAACCTTACTGCCTGGGAGTCGACAGCAGGAGGTAGATAGACACTGGCCTATTTATTTGGAGGCTGTGGATATTTTGAAGAAAAAACACGAAGGCCTACAGATATTAGTCGGAAAACATCCAAGCATAAGCTTAAAAGATTGCCCCGATGATTTTAAAATTGAAACTGAAGCACGTAAGGTGATGATTGTTGGGACCGCTGGAATAGTCTCTTCAGGGACAGCCACCCTTGAGTGTGCTGTTGAGGATCTACCAATAGTTGTATGTTACAAATTATTTCCCCTATCATGGTTTTTGATTAACATTTTAATAAAAGTAAAGTTTTCATCAATTGTTAACCTTATAATGGGTGAGGAAATAGTCCCAGAATTGCTTCAGAAAAATATGAATCCATCCTCAATCGCAACCCAGCTAGATACTCTACTTAATATGAAATCAAAAGAGAGGGAACTGATATTATCTAAGTATGCGGTTTTAAAAGAAAATCTTGGGAAACCAGGGGTATATGGTAGAGTAGCACAGGCAATATTAAAAAGAACGAATCCTGAGCATGAAAATATTTGACATTCAAAAAGTTCAGGTCTTTCTCTTAAGCGCTATTCTAAAGGTCATTTATAGATTAAACAGGAAAAGTGTAAAAGGAAGGAAAAATTATGTAAATAATACTCAAGCTGGCAGACCAGTAATTATCGCAGTCTGGCATGGTCGTCTGTTATCTATTGTTCATGATTTAAGAAATGAAAAGGTTGATGCCGTTGCAGGAACACACAAAGATGCAGATTTAATTTCTAAAGTCGCAGAAAAATGGGGGTGGAGTATGATCAGGGGATCAAGTAAAGAAAAGGGGAGTATTGCATACAAAGGGATGATTAAATCATTGAGAATACCTGGCTCGATTCTATTTATTACCCCGGATGGCCCCACAGGGCCAAGACGAATACCAAAACCCGGTATTATAAGAGCAGCACAAGCTACAAATGCAGTAATAATTCCGACTAGCGTTTTTTCAACAAGAAATTGGGGGTTTACAAACTGGGATACCTTTTATTTGGAAAAACCTTTTGGAAAGATTTTCATAGAATATGGTAACCCGATAGAATTTGATAAAAAGATGCACCTAGATGATTGTATTGCAGACTTTATTAGCGCAATGGAGCAAACAGAAAGTAATAATTTGTATAATGCAAATAAAAGTAAAATTTAAAGATTATCAAAGGTATCTCCTTTTCCCGCTCGCCTTATTTTATTGGGGCCTTGTTTTCTGGAGGAATTTATTCTATAAACTAAATTTTTTTATGGTCCATAGAGTTGACTGCAAAGTTTTAAGCATTGGAAATTTGACCTTAGGGGGTACCGGGAAAACTCCTATGGTAGTTTTCTTTGCTATATACTTAATTAGCCTTGGTAAAAGGGTTGCTATCTTGAGCAGAGGGTATGGTAGAACAACAAAAGGAATGGTGCTTGTTTCAAGGGGAGATGGAAATATTTTATGCCCGTGGCAAGATTGTGGCGATGAGCCATACATGCTCGCGAATAAGCTAAAAGGAGTACCAGTCTTAGTAGATGAGAATCGCTATAGGGGAGGGCTTTATCTTACAGAAAACTTTAATCCCGATATAATCATTATGGATGACGGATTTCAGCACAGGGCCCTTCATAGAGATCTAGATATTGTACTTTTAGATGGAGGAGATAGCATTAGCGAGCATCGTTTGTTACCTTATGGAAAACTTAGAGAACCTTGGTCAAACATAATCAGGGCAGATGCAATAATAATAACTAAAAAAAGACCAAGCGCACTTATTAAGAGGAAAATTGATGAAACCTTACTTCCTAAATTATACACAAAATTTATCCCGACAATTAGGTACCCTAACAGCTTTTCATCGAAGACAAAGGTTGATCAGAATATATTTATCATTTCAGGGTTAGGAAATCCAAGCTTTTTTGAAAAAACCGTAGAGCGCTTAGGTTACGAAATATGTGGAATAAAAAATTTTCCCGATCACTATCATTATAAAAAAGAAGACCTAGAAAAAATTCAATTACTAATGAAAGAGTCTGGGGCATCGCAAATATTGACAACAGAAAAAGACTGGGTAAAACTTAAAATGTTCAAGTCAGATATTGCCTTTGGAGTTGTTGATATTAATATAAGAATTCAGGACCAAGAGGCCTTGAAAGAGATAATTAAACCTATTTGTTAGATCTGCGCCATTCCCCATGCAAAAACTACACCAACGAAAGTTAACATAAGTGGCCATCCTGTATTGACAAGTTGCTTAGCGCTAGGGTCATGAAATACATGGACCTGAAATTCATGGGTTGATGTTGCTCCATGCTCATCAACTGCCATCAATATAAAATCGTTCATACCGAGTTGGCTTTTTCTTGGAGTCCACTCTACAATAGCTTTCTTTTTGTCAAAACGTGCATACTTGGG
>JAYNUL010000009.1:0-26407 GCA_038281125.1 Fidelibacterota bacterium
TAAATTATTTTTTAACTGGTGGTGTATCTGCCATGGAACAAGGCGATGCTTCAGGGACTGGACTTTGGGATCCAGTAAAAAGGAAGTGGTCAGAAAATTTAACGAATATCATATCTGATGATTTACTGTCAAAACTCCCCTCAGTGTCAAGCTCGATAGAAAGCATAGGATATATTTCGAAAGAACTTGTCAAAGAATATGGATTTAACTCAACATGTAAAATTGATGCTGGATCAGGCGACAATATGTATGGCGCTATTGGCACAGGAAACGTGGATCCAGGTATTCTTACAATTAGTTTGGGAACAAGCGGAACTGCCTATACGATCGTTGACAGTCCGTTTGTTGATCCCACAGGCGAAATTGCCTGTTTTTGTGATAGCACTGGAAAGTACTTGCCTCTTCTGTGCGTGTCAAACATGGCCGGGGGTTATAATTCTTTCTTAAAAAAGAATGAGTTATCCCACTCAGAATTTGAAGTATTAATGTCTCGTACTCATTCTGGTAATGATGGGAATGTTATCGTTCCTTGGTATGAGGGAGAAAGAACACCGGATCTTCCTTATGCATCCCCAATTTATTTTGGATTTAGTTATGATGATCTCACTAAAGAAAAGGTTGCACGAGGCTTAATTGAGGGCCATGTATTAAACCTGTACGAGGGGTTTTCCAAAATGCCTGTTAAGCCTAAAGAGATATACCTTACGGGTGGTTTATCTCAATCAAAAGTGTGGTGCCAAATGATATCAGATATTTTTAATTGTAAAACTACCCCGGTGCTTGGAGAGGGTGCGGCGTTAGGTGCTGCTCTGCATGCTGGGTGGGTCTGGAACAATGAAAATGGGTCCAATGAAACATTATCTAATATCATTGCACCTTTTATAACATTTGATGAGCAATTGCGATGTACACCAGAACCTGAAAATATCAAAACCTATGAAGACCTTAAATCGCTTTACAGTTCAATCACTATGAGAATCAGAGGGCTTCATGGGCCAGATCCTTTTGAATTAAAAAGAGGTTTTAAAAGTAAAAATTGAAGGGAAAATTTTCATACAATAACTTTTTCTTAATTCTACTTGTATTTGCCTTTACTGGTTGTGAAAGAGGAAAAGACGCAGCGGTGGTAGAAGTTGATGAAGAAGTAATCCACTTATCGGTATTTAAGGAACAGTATCAAGAATACATGGACAATAACTATCAATCAGATAATCTGCTTACTAGGTATTCATTTTTGAATAAGTTAATCGATGAAAAATTAATGCTTAAATATGCCAGAGAACATAATCTTGAAAATGATCCATCATATGTTGAGGCTATTGAACAAATATATGATCAAATGCTTTTGAACTATTATTTTGATAAAAAAATAAATAAAGATTATCAAACCACTGATTTAGAAACTAGGAGATTATTTATCTGGAAAAATCAGAAAGCCCATATTCGCCATTTATTTTCTAGAAGTGAAAAACAAATATCGAATATATATGAAAGACTAACTTTTGATAAAAGTAATTGGTCTAGCTTGGCGCAGGAATGTTTCAGAGATTCAATACTTCGATTAAATGGAGGAGATATAGGTTGGCAAGGGTTTGATGATTTAGATCCTATTTTTGCTTTTAATGCCTTTTCTCTGATCCCAGGGGAAATCTCAGAACCTGTACGGACTTCAGATGGATATAGTATTATTAACTTAATCGATATGAAAAACAATAATCTATTAACAGAAAATGATTTTCAACTAAAAAAAGAGATTCTATCAAAAACAATTAAAAGTTTTCAACAAAAGCAAAGGCTTCTGGAATTCACAGACAGTACTACAAAGTCGCTAGATATAACCCTCAATAATCCCGTGGTGCTTCAATTGCACCAGTCTATAAAATCGTTGCCCTATGATAAGATAGAGAATCTTTATCGGGAACCGTTGGTACGCTATATGGATCAAGAATGGGATGTTTCAGAATCGCTTGAAAAGATGTCCTTGCTCTCAAAAAGGCAGCTTTCAAAAATTATAACTCCAATTGATCTAGAACAAAGTATCATTGGACTCATTACCAGGGAAAAACTCTTAGAATGTGCAAAAAAGGAAAAGGTGTTTGAGAATGAGCTGTTTGATGAGGCATTTTCTTTAAAAAAAGATAAAACCATGATTAATCATGTTTTAAATAATATTGAAAAAAATAAGGTGGATACTGGAATTGATAGCACCAAGAAAAAATATTCACATTTCAAAAAAGAATTACTATCTGATTCAAAAATTGTTATTGATAGTACAATCATCAAAAATTTTATTCTGTGAGTATAAAATGAAATTCATAAACAGAACATTATTTATTACTTTTTCTTTATTTTCATTCATTTTATGTGGAACTACGGGAAAACTAACAGGGAAAATAATCGATGAAAGTACGGGCGAACCATTAATTGGTTGTAACATAATTTTGGATGGAACTTATTTAGGGGGATCATCTGACAACCAAGGAGAGTATACCATACTAAATATTCCCCCAGATGCTTATATCATACGTTTTGAGATGATTGGTTATAAAAAAGTTATTAATGAAGATGTTAAAATTTTTGCAGATAAAACCACCACATTAAATGGTCTGATGAACGAGAGTGTCATTGCAGGTGAGGAAGTCGTGGTGGTAGCAGAAAAGAGATTAATTCAATTTGATGTTACCCAATCAGAAGCAATTATATCTTCTGAGGAGCTTGAAGGAATGCCAGTTACGGAAGTTTCTGAAGTCCTGAGGTTACAGGGTGGTGTCACAGTTGACTCTGATGGTGGAATTCATATGCGTGGAGGAAGAACAAGTGAAGTATCCTACATGGTTGACGGCGTTCCTATGTCAGATTCATATGATGGAGGGATTGGGATACAAATTGAAAATGATAACATACAAGAGCTCCAGGTGATTAGTGGTACCTTCAACGCCGAGTATGGTAAGGCACTCACAGGAGTAGTAAATATGATAACTAAGGACGGCGGTAATCAGTTTGAAGGATCCCTCCACACTTACTCAGGAGACTACCTTAGCGATGACCCATTATATAATAATCTGGATAAATTTAGTTTTAATGATGACCAAAGCATATCAGGAACCCTAAGCGGCCCCCTCCTTAAAGATAAAGTAACATTCTATTCTAGTGGCAGAATTAATAATTCGAATGGCTGGCTCAATGGTCTGCAGACCTTTACGATATATGGTGATACTGTCTTTAAAGATAATAATGATAATCTATACTACGATGGCAATGAAACAAGAAGGAGTCCGTATTACAAGGGCCTGAACTGGAATTCGTCTTGGTCAACACAAAATAAATTAACATTCAATATTCTAAAGGGAACAACCATTAAGTTGAATTCCATATTTAATTCAAGAGAAAGCCAAGATTATAATCATTCTTTGCAGCTTCTTGAAAACGCACAACGAACCAACTACGATAATGGACAATTTTTGAGCCTAAATGTTTCCCACTCTTTATCTCCTTCTAGCTTTTTTCAATTAAATATTTCCGAAAACAGATACAAGCGTGAGGTGTATTTATTTGAAGATCCTTTTGACAGAAGATACATTACACCTGACAGTCTTTTTCTTTCTCAGCTTGAATATGAAATACCCGAGCATATCATTTCTCAATATGGCGAGAATGTTCAATACAACCCTTCTTACTCGCTCTACAGAGCAGGTGTTGATAACAGAAGGTTTAATAGGCAGACAAAAACAAGAAACTATAAGCTAGATTTCACAAGTCAGATTGATAAGTACAACCAGATAAAATTAGGAATCGATATATCAGAGCATCTACTTACTTTGGATAGTTATTCTATTTTGGACTCTACACTTACAGACCAGGTGTACACCCCTCTAATTCCAGATATTGGAAGTTTTACCAGGAATAATTATAGATATAGGCCAATTGAATATGCATTGTACGCTCAGGATAAAATTGAATACGGAGATATGATCATAAATTTTGGGATCAGGTATGAGACTTTTGATCCCAGAGCAAAAGTCCCAAATAACATTCATGAACCATACATAAAAGACCCAAGGAATCCTGCATTAGATAGTCTTTCAATTACGGACCTAGAGAATATTAATTGGGGAGATATATCCTATACCGAGATCGATAGCAATGGTAACGAAGTTAGCCATACCTACGCTGAATATTACGATCGTTTTAATGACCAACCAGACTTAGGAACTAAAAGGGGATGGTGGAAGAATACCAGTATTAAATCATTACTCAGTCCAAGAGCAGCAGTTGCCTATCCTATTTCAGATAAAGGAGTAATTCATTTCGCTTATGGTTATTTCTTCAAAATTCCTGATTTTTCTCTTTTGTATGATGATACAGAATACAAACTGAGTGAAACTGGTTCAAATTTTGGAATATTTGGAAATCCGGACCTTGAGCCTGAAACTACCGTTAGTTATGAACTGGGCCTTAAGCAGGAAGTGGCAACAAATACTAGACTAGAATTGAGAGCGTTTTACCGAGATGCAAGAAACTACGTTTCAAGTGGAATCCCCATTGATCTTGGAGATGGGAAAGCATATTATACCTTTGTGAATAAGGATTATTCAAACTCGCGAGGAGTTATTGCCACTCTGTACAAAAGGTTCAGCACCTTATTCGGAGGGCAGTTGGACTATACATACCAAATTGCTGAAGGAGCAAACTCAAATCCCGTTGAAGAATTTGGTGCCGTACTTGCTGGGAATGAGCCCACCAGATCAATTATTCCTTTGGATTGGGATCAGACACATAGTCTAAATGGTTCAGTATTTGGAAATTATAAAAAGTGGAGTGCGAATGCCGTCTTTCAGTATGGAACAGGGTATCCTTATACTCCAGTGATTACCAACTACGAAAGTCAGGGCGAAGTATTGTCCAACGTTTTATTACGAAACAGTAGGCGTAAACCAACCACATTTAGAATTGATTTACGATTGCAGAGAGAAATGAATTTTGGAAAAGTAAATGGCAAAGTTTATATACGGATTCAGAACTTAACTGACAGAAGAAATCAAATTTCAGTATATGGTGACTCTGGTAAAGCAGATGAAACAATTGAAAGAGCCAGAGCAGAAAACATTAGTCCCTTTGAGCCTATGAGACCGAACTCGTTGGATCAATTTTTTGATAGACCTGATTGGTATGATCCTCCTAGGCAAATCCAGCTTGGACTTCAAATTACATGGTGAGAATCATCTACAGAATATTCATCCTGGATTTCTTTACAAGATGTAATTTATTTTTAGTCTTTAAGATGCTCATAAATTATTTTGAGGTTATGGACATTTAGGAAGAGGTATGAAAACTGAATATAGTAAAATAATATTTTCTCTAAAAAAGAGATCTATACTTTTTATTTTTACTACAATGTGTCTATTGGTAAATCTTTTTGGACAATCTGAAGAAAGGGGTAATCCTAATTTTAGACGCTTTACGAATATAGATGTTAATAAGGTAAGAGGATCTATTCATAATTGGGGATCTAGCGGAAATTCAGGAGTGACTGGTAGTTTTTTTTACGAGTGGCCCACCAACAGTGGCCGTGGATACATTGCCTACCAGGCTCTGTATGTTGGAGCAATGGTCACTACGGATGAAGGTGAGCAAAGGCCGCTTGTAACTGTCACCCACCGCAGTGATCAGGAAGGGAACTCCATGATGTGGGAGCCGGTTCCCGGATACTTAAACCCTAACTCTACCAAGATAGCTATCAGCGACGATGAAAGCACCTGGCCTCCCTATTGGCCAGACAAAGATGGAGACGAGAATGATCCCGGATGGTCTGGATCTTGGAATGGCTACTTTGGGAAAAACCAGTTCAATGCAGGCCAAGAGGTCTACTACAAAATTTCTGATGACAGAAACTATATTGTTGGACACCCGTACACACCGGACACTACAGATCTAACCAGAAAAGGCGCCGGCATCCTCGTAGGAGTTCGGGCTATGGAGTGGAAGCAGATATTGATTGAGGATGTTGTATTCCTCCTACACGAAGTTCAAAACGATGGATCCTATGACTACGATCAAGTAGCATTTGGATACTGGCTTGCGAACTGTGTTGGTGGTCATGGGGACTGCGATGACGATGTTATTGACTTCGACTTGGTAACAGACATCGCCTGGTCGCTTGATGATGACAACATCGGTGGTCCTGCTTTTGGTACGGATCCTGTAGGAGTTGGAGCCACTTCTTTTATTGAGACCCCAGGAAACGATAAGGACCGTATTGATAATGATAGTGATGGAGAGACCGGTGGCCCCATTATTCTGGAGTCCATGATTGTTGGAGAGATTTTAGGGAATGGAATCGATGATAATGGTAATGCCCTGATTGATGAGAACCTGAGCCACGTACCTGTTGGTGATCAGCTAGGAGTAGGCTACGCTGACCGTATCGATAACAATGGCAACGGTGAGGCTGGAAGTCCTCTGGTATATCAAGATATGATTGATGCTGCTCTTTCTCAACAGTGGAACATTTGGCCTAACCCCAATGATCAGCTTCAAGATGGAGTCATGCATATTCTTAGTCTGGATGAAAGTGATCTAGAGGCTGGTTACGCTGATGGAATTGATAATAATGCCGATCCAGAAGATCCATATGCACTGGAGTATCCAATTGGTTTGGGATGCGATGTAAACTCTCCACTAGTTACTGAAGAAATGATTACTTTAGCATCTTCAGACACATGGAAGCGTTATCGTGTTCCGGATACGGACATAATTTTATATGATGTGGGACCAGAAGATCTGGGTAAACCATATAAAGATGGAATCGATAACGACGGAGATGGAGCTGTTGATGAAGGTATCGATGAAGGGATTGATGAGATGATTGATGAGTCTCGTGATGATTTTATAGATAATGATGGAGACTGGACTCTGGCAGATGACGTTGGCCTCAATGGAGATGAATCAGGAGGTCTTAGTGCTGGGGTTTTAGACAATATGCCAACCTCTGGATCTGGTACTGGCTTCCCTGGAGAACCTAATATTGATAAGACAGATGTATCCGAGTCTGATCAAATGGGTCTTACATCGGTGCAAAAGAATGATGCTGGTTTTAACACATCGAGCGATAATTCCATATGGAACTTTTATTTAACTCCTGGAAACTTTTGGGACCCTCCTCCAGGAGGAGACGAACCAGGAAGTGTCGACATGCAAATTTCTTCAGGATATTTTCCATTGGAAGCAGGGCAAACAGAACGTATTGCCATGGCCATTATGATGGGCAATGATCAACAGGATGCAATCCGTAATAAAAATGTTGCGCAGCTTACCTATGAAAGTGACTATCAGTTTGCTAAAGCACCTAATCCACCCAAGGTAACAGCTGTAGCAGGAGATGGGAAGGTCACTTTATATTGGGACCGGTCTGCAGAAAATTCAAAAGATAAGTACATGGGCAATATTACCAATGGCATGGATCTGTACGACTTTGAAGGATATAAAATTTACCGAGCTACTGATTTTGAGTTCAATGATGCCTATAATATTACAGATGGCGATGGTAATCCAACTTTCTTAGAGCCTTACGTACAAGATGGTGTTCGGGCTCAGTGGGATCTGATTAATGGAAAAAGTGGTTGGCATCCAGTAGATCTGAATGGAATTAAATATTACCTGGGTAATGAAACAGGATTGGTTCATTCGTACATAGATAACGATGTAGTAAATGGCCAACGATATTTTTACGCGGTTGTTTCCTATGACTATGGAGGAGATTTAACCAATAATATTATTCCTAGTGATTCACCAATGAAGCTTCGCGTTAATCCTTTAACAGGGGCCATTAGCCTTGGGCCAAACGTTGTAGAGGTGGTCCCCTCCCCTCCTTCAGCTGGCTTTGTTGATGCCTCTTTTTCTGGAGACCAGGTAAATCATGTGGCTGGATCTTCAAGCGCTGAAGTGTTTTTAGAGATCGTAGATCCACAAAGTATTAAAGATGCTCATACCTATCAAATCACTTTTGATGATACTCTATTTATAAATCAGCAGGGTCTAGCTGGATACGATACGGCTACTACAAAGTCCTATTACCTTGTTGATATTACTAACCCAAATAATCCAGATACTCTAGTAAATAACTCTGAAGTTTTACCTGAAACGGACGCAGATGTAATCGATGGTTTTCGATTAACCTTCAAAAATGTTGAGTCCTTAGGTTTTAATAGAGACCTATCCTCATGGAGCAGCGATAGCGTATGGACCTTTGATGTAGCACGGTATTATACATTCAATGTGGTTGGCTCTATGTTGCCGTTTGATTATCGAGTTGTTTTTACTGAGGAAGTTAGTGATACAAGTCTTGACCTTTGTATGCGCACCCTATCAAATGGAAACTGCTTCCCCGGTTTTTTACAGGAAGGAAGACCAGTTAATTTTAAGGTACAGCGTCAGGTAAGTTTAACAGGCAACGACCTGATAGACTGGCAACAGATACCCATTGGATTTATTGATGTAATACCCTATGGATCTCCTGACAGTATCTTTAATGCAGATGGTAGCAGAGAGAGCGACTGGATTGTTTTTATGGACCACGAAGATGATCTCGGTAATCCTCTTCCCTCTTGGAGATTTTTACTGAATCTGATGCCTAATGATGAAACTCGTATTTACGATCAACCTCAACCAGGTGATACGGCATACGTAATTGTTGATAAACCATTTTTAAAAGAAGATGTATATGAGTTTACTACTCATGCTCCTGCTATTAATCTAGCTAAAGCATCCAGTGACATGGACAGGATAAAAGTTGTACCTAATCCTTATTTTGCTGCTAGTGCATTTGAGGGACAAAATACATTTAATTCAGGTCGTGGCCCCAGAGAAATACAGTTCAGATATCTTCCCAGTGAGTGCATCATTCGTATTTACAGTATCTCTGGTGAGCTGGTAAAAACCATACACCACTCTTCACCACTGGAATCTGGTACAGGAAGATGGGATCTACTTACTGAAGATAATTTATCGGCAGCATTTGGCATGTACATATATCATGTTGAGGCACCAAATATTGGAGAAAAAATCGGAAAGCTAGCCATAGTGAAATGATATGAAAAAAAACTATAAAGTTATTTTTACACTAATCATGATTGCTTCTGCTTATGGAGTAAACAAAACTGGTACAACATCAGCAAAATTTTTATCCATTGGTGTAGGATCAAATGCAGTTGGAATGGGTGGTGCCTATACTGCAGTTGCAGATGATGCTACAGCCATGTATTGGAATCCAGCTGGATTAAGTTTTCATAATACAAAGGAAATATATTTTAATCACGCAAATTGGATTGCAGATATTTCTTTTGACTATTTTGGACTTACCTTACCACTAAATCCAAGGTCTAGCATAGGATTTAATATTACATCAGTAACAATGGAGGAAATGGAAGTAACCAGATATGGTAATGAGGACACAGGGGAAACATTCAGAGCTGCTGACTATGCCATAGCCTCAACCTATGCTCTAGACTTAACTGATCGTTTCTCGATTGGGTTCAATGGTAAATTTATCCAGCAAAGCATTGCTAATAGCCACGCTAGAGGGTTTGCAATTGATTTTGGTACCTTATTCACAACTCCATTTGGTTTTAACCTTGGTACCAGCATCAGTAATTTTGGTTCAAAGCTGAAAATGACGGGAGATGATTTACTAGTTGGAGTAGATGTTGATGAAAATATTGACGGTAATAATGAAAGTGTAACAGGAATACTTTCAACAGATTATTTTGATTTACCATTAGTTTTAAGGATTGGAATCTCTGATAAAATTAAGCTAGGGTTAAGAAATACACTGGTCCTATCATTAGATGCTGTTAGTCCTAATGATAATGCAAATTATATTAATTTTGGTGGGAAGATTAATTTATTGGCTGGTCTCGTTTCTGTTTACGGGGGGGTGAACTCTCTCTTTCTCGATGATGCAGAAAGCGAATTTTGTTTCGGAATCGGAATAAGATTACCAAGTTTTATGAGAAACACATTATCAATCAATTATACCTATGAAGAAATGAAGTTTTTGGGCAGTTCACAGCAGATGAGCATTTCAATTAACTATTAATATAGAAAAATTATTGATGCATAAGTTTCAAAAGTGTTTATTGATTCTAATTCTTCTTTCATTCTCATGCAGCAATTCTTCTTTTCAATTAGACAAAAAAAAACTAGACAACATAATAAATAAATATGTAACTGAAGATTATTATCCATTTTTGCATGTTCTCATAGATGATAAAAATGGACAAACTATTTATGAATATTCTTCTGTAAATAAGACCGCTCATCCTGAACTAAAAGTAGATAAAAATACTCTTATGAGAATATGGTCCATGAGCAAGATTGTAACTATATCAATTGTTATGGACCTTGTTGAAGAAAAACTAATAAGTCTTGATGATGCAGTGACGGATTATATTCCAGAATTTAAAAGTTTAGATGTAGCAAAATCACCAGATGGTAGATCTCTTTCGGTATTTACTTCAGGAAGTATATTTGAAGGTCCAATAGAAAACAACGTTGATTTAGCATGCCCCATGGAACTCAAAAAAAGTGATTCTATTATGTTGGTTCGCCATTTAGTTGATCATACAGCAGGATTTTATTATGCTAACACTGGTATAGAATGCTTGGATAAACTTATTATTGATGAGGATCCTGTAATGGCAGATAATAGTGATTCTCTAATTAATATTCTCTCTCGACTTCCTCTTCTACATCATCCTGGAGAGAGATATCACTATGGATTGAATACTACGGTTTTAGGTCTAGTTGCAGAAAGAGCAACAAACATGTCTCTCGAAGAGCTTGTAGCAGATAGAATTACAAAGCCCTCTGGTTTTGATGGCCTAAAGTTCAAATTAAATGATAATGAAAAGCTTATCCCAGCTATGACCTACAAGGATGGATACTTTAGAAATCCAAAAAAAGGTGAGATGGATATTTCGGGAAATAATGTACCAATGTACGACAAGGATCAGCAACTTTATTTAGGCGGTGGTGGTTTAGTTTCAACGAGTAAAGCATATGCGAATTACCTTCGTATTTGGTTAAATAATGGAAGGCATGGTAAATATCAATTTTTAAATCCTTCAACCATTACAGATATGATGACAAGCGTACGCAAAAAGAGTGGTCATGGAACGGATACTCAATTTTTCTTTTTTATAACTGGAGATTCTGTTCTTGCTCAAGGTAGAGGCGATGTGGGTCTATGGGAAGGTGGCGGCTATGAAGGTACCACTTTTTGGGTGGATCAAAAGAGGGGATTTTCTGTTGTCATAATGACTCAAGTATGGTGGCCAAAGGATGGTGCATATAATTTTAGAGATGAGTTTCGAGGAGAACTATATCGTCAAATTTTTGAGTATGAAAACACCATTTAAATTTTATGAACTTATTCTGATTTCGCTGATATTGTTTAATTGTGAACAATCTAAAAAGGAGAAGATTGAGCTACAAGAAGACAAATTAAATCATATCTTGAATTCATATGTTAAGAGCGGAGTCTATCCATTTCTATATGCAAGAATTGAGGGTGAATCAGGGATTGTCTACGAACATAGTGTAACCAATGAGAGCCTTCTTGGAAATCTAAAGGTCGATGGTGATACATGGATCAGAATCTGGTCAATGAGTAAACTGGTAACTATTTCTGTTGCAATGGATCTCATTGAAGAAGAGAAACTATCTTTTTCAGATCCGGTCACTAAATACATTCCTGAATTCAAAGATCTGAAAGTAGCTGTTGATAAATCAGGAAAAAGCATAAGTCAATTAAGACAAGTTGACAATGATTGCCCACATACATTGGTTGACATGGATTCAACCATGCTTGTAAAACATTTATTTAATCACACAGCAGGTTTTTATTATACCTATACTCTGTCGAATTGCTTAAATAATCTTATCTCATCTTTAAATATTCCAACACTTTATGATGGAGATGAATTAATTGAAAAACTTGCAACCATTCCATTGGTTCAGCAACCAGGTGAATCTTATCATTATGGATTAAACATAGCGGTACTTGGATTGGTGATTGAAAGAATAATGGACAAAAACTTGGATGATATATTTGAAGAACGGGTTATTAAAAAGTTAGGTTTAACTGGTCTTCAATACACTGCTCCAAAAGATGTAGAGTTAATTCCAGCTTTTACTGGAAGAAATGGGTATCTTGAAACTGTAAAAAAAGGAGACCTCCCAATATTAGGTCAACATGTTCCAAATTATGATAGCAACCAAGAGCTTTTTCTTGGTGGAGTCGGAATGCTTGGCACAGCCAAAGGTTACATCGACTATTGGAGAAAATTATTAGATCCCGACAAAAGTTTTTTGAATAAGGAGTCTATTTTCAAGATAACATCGAGACCATTAGATTTTCCTAAAGAACAAGGGTACCAAACTGGTTTTGGGGCCTATATAACTGGAGAAAATGATCATCAGAATGATTTGCTAACTGTTGGTGGCTATGAATTCACCAAGGCATGGTTTGACAGGGATAATAAATTATTTGGGGTGCTTTTTTCTCAGGTACATTCAACAACAGATGGAGATGGTTTAGGAAGTAAAATGGAAAAAGAATTTTATAAAGAACTATATAGACAAATAAATGATAGTAAATACTAAAAGAAAGGTTTAAATATGATTCAGTATTTTGCAATTTTAATTTTTATCCTTACAAATATTTATGGAAAAGAGGGTTATTTTATTAACCCTATTATCAGTGGAGCCCATCCAGACCCATCGATTTGCCGAGTAGGCGATGATTATTACATAGTTAATTCCTCATTTGAATATTTTCCAGGCTTACCTATACACCACAGCAAAGATCTAGTTAATTGGGAGCTCATCGGCTACGGACTACACAGGGAGGATCAATGCAATGGGGAAATGAACATTGTTGATGTTCAGTCCGATGGTGGAATCCATGCTCCAACAATAAGATATCATAAGGGCACTTTTTATATAATTACCACTAATGTGTATAATTCTGGCGATGGAACCCCTGGATTGATGATTAATTTCATTATTACAGCCAAGAATCCATCTGGTCCTTGGTCAAAGCCTCACATTATTGAGGGCGCACCGGGAATAGACCCTGATATATTTTTTGATGATAATGGGAAGGTCTATTTTACAGGTACCCATTCTCCTGGTGACATGAATTCAAATGGTATCGGCGAAATATGGATCCAAGAGCTTGATATAAAAAAGTGGAAACTAGTTGGGGAAAGGCATACTGTCTGGGATGGTATATTTGGGTGTTGTACCGAAGGTCCTCATATATATAAGGAGCATGGACTTTATTATCTTTTGGTTGCTGAGGGTGGAACGGGGAAAAATCACGCGGTAATGATTGCTGCAAGTGAAAATATTTTAGGACCTTATGAAGAAAATCAACGTAACCCAATCTTGACCACACGACATTTATCAAATAATTATTTTGTTAATAGTACCGGCCATGCAGACATGATTGAACTTGAGGATGGCAGGTGGTATATGGTCTCACTTGGAAAACGAAATGATCTTGATGGTGATGCAAATATGGGAAGAGAAACCTATCTAATGCCTATGCAATGGGAGCCAACTATAGTTAAATGGGAGCAAGTATCAGAGGATAAATGGGAACCATTACGATATCTGTTTCCTGTTGTTGCACCATTAACTGGAAAAGTAGAGCGTTTTACGCCGTTACCATTTACAGATAGACCTCAATATATAAATAATACTGTTATAGATGACTTTTTAAATGAAAATCTTGATTTAAGATGGACATTTATCAGGGTACCTGAAGAAAAAACTTATTCACTCTTGGAAAACCCAGGTTTTCTAAGATTGTATTCAAAACCTGATAAAATTGAAGACAGAAAAAGGTTTAGCTTGGTCGGATTTCGCCAGAAAGAAAGTGATTTTGAGTTTGAAGTAAAGATGAATTTTTTGCCTGATAAAAATGAAGTTGAATCTGGAGTAATACATTATCAGAAAGAGTGGAACTACCTAACAAATACTGTAATTAAAAAAAGAAAAAAGTATTATCTTGAACAAAAGTTGAAAGAAAAAGGTAAAGAGGTTGTTACCCTGAAGAAAACCATATTGAAGGGTTATGATGGAAATATCATACTTAAAGTAAAATCGAATAAAGATAGATATGATTTTTTCTACTCTCTCAATGATGGCTCAAGCTTTGATTATTTCACTTCAATAGAGGCAATAAAAGTTTTAGATAGAAATTATACGGGTGCTTTGCTGGGTTTGTTTACAACAAGTAATGGAGTTTTATCCCAAGATTATGCAGACTATGATTGGGTTCGGTATAAAGATTTTATTAGGTAGAAGCATGCAACTTGTTAGCAAGCTTTTAGCATTTCTTTTTTTAATAAATATCAGTTGCAACTCTGGAGTTAAAAAAAGACCCCCAAATTTCATAATCATTTTTGCTGATGACCTTGGCTATGGCGATCTTGGATCATATGGCCATCCCACCATAAGAACACCTTATTTAGATAAAATGGCTAGGGAAGGTATTCGTTTGACGCAGTTTTACGTTGGTTCTTCAATATGTACACCGAGTAGAGCTGCTCTTTTAACTGGGAAACTTCCAATAAGAACTGGAATGTATGGAAAGAGGAGCGTACTGTTTCCAGACAATGCCGGTGGTCTAGATCCTAAGGAGATAACAATTGCGTCAGCATTAAAAAACTATGACTATAAAACAGCCTGCATTGGGAAGTGGCATCTAGGGCACCTGAAAGAGTACATGCCAACCAATCATGGGTTTGATGAATTTTATGGAATACCATATTCTAATGACATGAGACCTGAAAGCGAATGGGACTATGCGAGAGATAATTTTCCACCTCTCCCCCTTTTAGATGGTTTAGATACTGTTGGAGTAAGCATCGATCAAAGTCAATTCATTAATATGTTTACCAAAAGATCCATTGATTTCATTAAAACAAATAAAGACAAATCATTTTTTCTCTATTTGGCACACACAGCACCCCATACCCCACTTGTATCTAGCAAAAGAAAAAAAGGATTGAGTATTAGAGGTGCCTATGGTGATGTAGTTGAAGAACTTGACCAAAGTGTAGGAAGTATTTTGCAGGTATTAAAAGATCTTAAAATCGCTTCTAATACTTTTGTAATCTTTACCAGTGATAATGGCCCCTGGGGCTGGGCCAATGTTGATGGTGGCTCCTCTGGTTTATTAAAAGGTAACAAGGGTAGTGTATTTGAAGGAGGTTATAGAGTTCCTGCAATTGCCTGGATGCCTGGAACAATTAAAAAAGGGACAGTTTCTACAGCACTTGCATCTACCCTTGATCTTTATCCAACCTTAATTGCCATGACAGGTAATGAAAATTCTAATCAAGAGGAATTAGACGGCTTCAACATTATAAATACGTTTTTAAAAGATACCCCTGTTCGCCATAACATACATTATTATAGACAGGATACCCTTGTTGGAATCCGCCACAAAGAATGGAAGATGTACATAAGGGATCCAAATCCTTGGGATAATGATTTAAAACAAGGAGACATGCCTGTGCTTTATAATATAGAGCATGATCCATCCGAAAAGTATAACATAGCAGAAGATAATTTAGATATTGTAAACAAAATTTTTACATTATCTGAAGAACATGTCAGAAAAATACCAAAGGTGCCCTCTAAGTATGATGCAATTCTACCTAAATATCAGAATGCATATGATGCATACAATATAAAGTAGCATTGCATCACTCTTCATACTTTTCCTTTTTTGCTTAAATAAAAGTCGATTCCAGGATAAACATGCAAAAAATGTTTTCAGAGTTAAATCAATTCAAAAATTGTCTCTGATTTAAACGAGCTACCCACTGTTGTAAGCTAGCCATCTTTTCAATAGTCACACTGAAAACCCCGAAAGACTTTTCTATGGTCCCTCTTATAATCAACAATGTTTCCCAATTCAGTAAATCACCAAATTCTCTGAACTCCTTTGGAAACATCACACACTCGTATATGTCTGACTCGTCTTCTAAGGTTAAGAACTGCATAGCCTCTGACTGTTTTGTTTTAGTTTCCTTTTTAGTTATGTATACACCTAATAAGTATATGGATTTACCAACATAGTCAGGTATCTCTCTTGCACACTTAATTTTGTTACTGACAAGGTGCCTGTATCTTGTTAGTGGATGACTGGAAATAGGATAACCAAATGCCTCAAGCTCCATTCGGTAGTTATCATGCTCTACATTTGTGTTATTAATAGGATTAAAAGTGAGTGGTTTTCTAGAGCCCTCTTGAAGATAAAATCCTGCTATTCGGTAAGCAATTTGCTGATGATTAGATGTTGGTTCGAGACAACTTAAGCAGCCCGCATTAGTCAATAACATTGCATCAGCCAAGTCAATGGTAACGCGCATTAAAAAATCATCAAGAGAATCAAAATCACCTGCTTTGCGTTCATCTAATATCAGATGAATTGCGCTTTTTCTTAAACCTTTAATGCTCATAAATCCCATTTGAATAGTTTTATTATTGCCATACCACTCGTACCGACTATGGTTAATATCTGGAGTTAGTATTGTTACTCCAAACCTACGTGCTTCGCTCATGTATGCATAGGATGAATAATATCCACCCTGATTTGAAATCACTGCTGCTAAAAATTCAGCAGTGAAATGTGTCTTAAGGTATGCACAAGTAAAAGATAGCATCGCATATGATGCAGAATGTGGCTTGCAGAAAGAGTAACCTACAAAAGATGAGATCATGTCCCATACTTGCTCTATCATCTTTTTTGAATAACCTCGATTAATTGATTTTTTTACAAAACTAGTTTTCCATGGTGGTACAAGGTGTTGCGTAGAATCTCTACTTATTACTTTCATAAGCTTCTTTGTGTCAGCATATCCTAAACCAGTCATTTGCATAATTGTCATCGAAACTTGTTCTTTATAAACCATTATACCATAAGTTTCATTTAAAAATCCTAAATCAGGATGAATGATACTCCATTTTTCTCCATGTATTCTTTTTAACATCAAATTCATGTACCGGTTAGCTGCTGGACGAATTATTGATGAATAGATCACGACATGCTCAAAATCTACAATTCCTGATTTCTCTAATAATTGTCTGACGGAAGGGCTCTCAATATAAAATACACCCATTGTCTTACCTGAACTCATAAGATCTTCAGTTTTCTTATCACCAACGGGATGAATACGATGATAGTCTAGGTATTTTTCATCTAATTGTTGGTTCTGATTGTTAAGGTTGATTTGCCGTATAGTATCTCGAACTACTGCAAGGCTGCGATTACCTAATAGATCTATCTTTAAAAGCCCCGAGTCTTCTACCTGATCTTTTTCCCATTCTACTATCTGAACGCCTTTTGGGGCCATTAAAACTGGAACATGTTTTCGAATTTCATCAGGCACGATAACTACACCACCTGGATGAACTGAAGCATGGCGAAATGCACCAATTATTTTACCACTATCTTCTAAAATGTTAGAAAGATCATCGTCTATTTCCACATTAGAAAATCGAGGATCAGTTTTTACCCAATGTTTCAGGTTCCTGTTTTTAGAATACCAACCAATACGTTTCGTTATAGATTTTATCTCTTCATTGGATAATCCATATATTTTACCTGTTTCTCGAACAGCGGATCGATGTTTCATAAATACCTGGTTAGCGACCATTGCAGTTCGTTCTGTACCATATTTACTGAAAACATATTGCAATATATTATCTCTTTCATCCCAAGGGAAATCAACATCAATATCAGGCATGTCTTCTCGTTCAGGATGGATAAAACTTTCAAAGCGAAGTCGATATTTAATTGGATCAACTTGAGTTATAAAAAGACAGTAACTGACTATGGATGCAGCTGCAGAACCTCTTCCTATTGTAGCACGAGTTTGCGTAACAATATCTTTTACGATTAGAAAATAAGGTGAAAACCCTTTTTGATTGATAATAGTCAACTCATACTTGATTCGATTACTTACTTCATCATTGAGATACCCATAGCGTTTTTTAGCACCTATGGATACCTCACGATTTAATTTTTTATTGGCTTGATGTCTATCTTTTAAAGAAAGGCTAGGAAAAATGGTATTAATAAATGACCAATCTGTTTTACATCGATCAGCCAGATACTTGCTATTATTCAACGCATCTAAACTATTGGGAAAAAGATGTACCATTTCTGCCTCACTTCTAAACCAGTGGTCTTCTGATTTGTAATCAAACTCATTTAGGTCACTTAGTGTGCTATTACAATCGATTGCACGAAGAGCCATATGTGTCTTGTGGAAACTTTTATTTTTAAAATAAACATCGCCTGTGGCAACTATCTCAAGTTTGAGTTCTTTAGATATATTTTTTATGGTTGATTCTTGGAAACCCGGTCTGAGTTCAACAAATAGATGACTATCTGGAATAAAGTTAGATAGTTCTTTCATGATTGAAATATCGTAGCCCAATACAAAAACTCCAGAATGGTACTTCCTTAAAATATCAGGTATATCTCTATTCGGGTCATCATGCATACTAGAGATGATTCTACACAGATTCTCATAACCGTGCTGATTTTCAACTAGTATCAACACCTCTTGCTTGTTAGTAATCAAATTCACTCCTGCAATCGGATTTATTCTATAAGAACGACAGTGCTGTACAAAACGAATGAACCCCCATAAGCCATTCACATCTGTCAGAGCCAGTGTCCTCATTGAACATGATTTAGCAAGATCCATCATTTCTGGTAACGATAGCAAACCTCTCATCGGTGAATAAATAGAATGTGTATTTAAGTGGACAAACATTTATAATTCTCCACGCTCTTTAGGGCACTAGCATTTCGTAGCATATGCATACCGTGTTTTAGACGTATTTTGTCTACCGCTTTAGATAAGGAAATAGTACGATCTATTCCTTTAGAAAACAGATCCTGTTGGAAAAAGTACGGGTGAAAGTTCCAAGCATCTATCAATATAGACCTAATCCGGTTTCGACGTTGATTTGCCCGATTAAATAATAGCTTGCATACGTTCATAACAGATGAATCATCAACTGCATTAAATGATCCTACACTTTGACTTTTATAACCATCTACGTAGTAAATATCTAAGCGTACTTTTTTAGCCAATTTTTTTCTCTGACGCAAGCTGAATGCTATTTTATCTGAGAGATCTCTTAGTACAGAATAAAGTATAACCTGATCATTAGTGTCTCTCTTTAGTACTGTCTGTTCTAATATATGATCTTTATGTTCTATGGGTTTCACAAAAGAAGAATCATCACCCTTAGATTGTTTATCAAGCATAGATGCATATTTACCAAAAAAAATTTGAAAATGGTCAGGTTGTTTTGCAATCGATTGGATTTGACCAATGTGATCTATCCACAAAAATTTTAATATCCGATGTACATAATTCTCCTTTACAACTGGAAGTAGTAAGGGACTGAGTGGCGATAAAAATTGAGATTCTTTCCCTTTCTCAACTTCATAAATAGAATCAGAAATGACAGATGTAACAATACTACTTACTAATTTATTTGCACTTATTCCCACTATACCAGATATCCCAATTTGATTTTCAATCCGGTTTATAATAGATAGTCCAGCGTCCTTAATACTTCTATTTATAGATCTCATCCCATTCATATCTAAAAAAAATTCATTAATTCCTTTAGGCTCTACTGTTGGTGAAAACAGTGACACAGATTGATATACGTGGTAGTGAATACGTTCGTATAAAGAATCATTATATGGCAATAGTTGAACTCTGTGATTCATTTTTCTGGCCATGGAAACCTTCATACCCTCCATAAGACCTTCTTCTTTTGCCTCATCAGATAAACATAGAATACTTCCATTTTTGTGAGAAGAGGAAATAATAGCAATAGGTCGGGTCTTAAGATAAGGGTCGATAAGACGCTCAGCCTGTAACTCTATGTTCTTAAGACGTATGTGGAAAACGTCTCTTTCAATCATACATGGTGTGCCTAGTTCAAATAATTCCTAAAGGAATAAAGGAGCACACCATTAATATGAAAATCATCTTTGGATTCAACTTTTATAATTGGAAAATCTGGATTTCGGGGATGGAGTTCTACACCATTTACCCCATCCACATAACATTTGAGAGTAGCTTCCCCATTAATTAAAGCTACCACAATCTGTCCAGAACGAGCAGTTCTAGCTTTTTTTGCAACAATGAAGTCACCATCATGAATATGTTCGTCGATCATGGAATTTCCCTTCACCTGCAAAACATAGTGATCAGGATGCAATAACGATGGTGGAACATCAACCATTTCAGGGTTTTCCAGTGCCTCGATTGGCTCCCCTGCTGCGATTAGGCCCAGAAGCGGCAAACGAGCATTTGTAGTTGTGGCGTGCTCTTTGTGGGTTAAGATGAGCGCTCGCTTACCGTTGGGGCCTTTTACACGTGACAGGTGACCTTGGTTCTCCAAGGTCTTTACATACCAGTTCACTGTCCCCAGAGAATCAAATCCCAGGCTCACCATGATTTCTTCATATGATGGTGGCTGCCCATGAAGCAATGTAAATCGCTGGATAAGATCTAAGAACTTTTTCAGTTTAGGAGACAGTGGTTTGTTCATGAGGTAATTGATGAATACGTTATTGATTTTTTATCCCACACAATAGATCGAGCTGTTTCTTTATTTAGATGATTATTGATTCTATTTACGGCCCGAATGACAGATATAGAAGATCTTCTTTGTTTTTTGAATATATTTTTCATTAGGTATTCCTGTTAATTTTTTACTCGTAAGTTACTCGTAAGTATATTTAAAAAAAGCATGATATACAAATAAAAAAAGCTCCTTTTTCAAGGAGCTTTTTTTATCTGGCCATATTTTTAAAATCTATACTGTGTAGGTAGCTAAAACCAGAGACCGACAAATAATAATACGCCAGTGAGACTGTGCATAATGATGGTCCCCCAGTTAGCCGGTTCCAATAGTCTGTCATTATAATATTTGTACAGAGTCTGGATAGATGTAAAACCAAAATACGAAGCTACTAGAGCAATTAAAATCAAAGACGGAAAGGTCCCATTTAAGACTAGAAGCACTATGCTCAGAAAAGCGCCAGATACCAGTGCAACATATCCTACTCTTGCTTTTTCTGGACCAAATACAACTATTAGTGTATTTTTACCCGTTGCTTTATCACTATCGTGATCTGGAAATTCATTGATATAAACAACAGCTGCTATCAAAAATCCTAGTGGAACTCCTGCCAAAAAAGCCTCTGGAAGAAGTTGCCCCGTTTGAATTAACGTACTTCCCGCTACCATTAGTGGACCAAAATTAAGACCTATCAGCAACTCACCCAGTCCCTTACGGGACGAAAACCGAAATGGAGGCGCGGTATAAAAGAGTCCAGATAGAAAGCCAATTATTCCTAACCACAAGACCGGCATGCCAGCCTTTTGGATTAGAGGGATACCTACTAGGACGCTCAGTGCAAATACAATAACTGTCAAGTTTCGAACGCCTTTAGGAGAGATTAAACCCATCTGTATGCCTCTACTTCCACCATTTAATCCTTTATTACTATAGTTATAGTTTAGATTATCTGTTCCGCTTAGATAATCGAAGTAGTCGTTAGACGTGTTAGTTCCAATATGTAACAGTGATCCACCAAGCAGTGTCAGACCTAACCAAGACCAATCGACAGAATATCCCATAAATTTCGCAACTGCGGCACCAACTAAAATCGGCATGATAGTTGCTGAAAGAAAAGGAAGGCGCATAATCACAACCCAGGTAAAAATCTGAGTCATCAAATCTATCTTGGGTCTAACTTCATCTGGTTCTTTATCCTTAAGAGGGGTTGTTACACCACAATAGCCGATGTGATTTCCTTCTTTATCTTTTGTTGGAGTTATTTTGATTCTTGCAGAGAATTCACTTCCATCTTTTTTCAAAAATGCTGTCTCTCCCTCCCATTTGCCTTTTTTAACTGACTCATCTAACCAGCCTATAACGTGGCCAAGAACTACCTGCCCATCACTAAAATCACTAACTCGCATTTTGCCAACGACTTCCTCTTCTGAGTAGCCAAAAAGAGCAGTAGCACCTTCACTAAATGTTTCTACTTTGCCATCAAGGTCACAAGTGATAACACTTTTTACATTATCGTTCATAGAAAACTTTCCTTAATTATTTTTTTTACACTCTTAAATTAATGCAAAACGCTCTAATTCTAAACTAGATTTATACTGAAAAGAATATCGGTCTGCTAGGGGCAGAATCTAAACTCCAGTTTGGAATTTGAATCTGCAAGAAACCAAATCCATCCAAGAGATCATTAGGAATATATAACAATTCAGAGATGGTATCTCCTTTATTGAAAAATGATCTATGATTTCCAAGTACTCCACCATCATCTGCTTTATCAATAGAAGGTAAATCTACTAGCAAATGCTTGACTCCTAGTTGGTTGATGTGATCCATGGCATCGCTAGTTAAAAATGGAGCAGACACGTCATCATAATTTCTAGATAACTTTGATTCATCATTTGGTAAGGTGCGTATTATTAACGATTCACAGGGCGTCGAAATTTTACTTTTAATACCTTCTTTACTAACTACGTTAGAGCTAGAAATATCACAGTGATAAGAATCCTTAATAGAGTTTGCAGCTACCGGCTCTACAGTAATAAGATAAGATGGAATAAGGCCTCTTGGACACTTGTCAGTTATTTTAAATTTAGAATCTTGAATGTGGGAAATACATTCCGTATGCGTTCCAGTGCAATGAATATTGCAAGAAACAATAGGCACTCTGCAGCTTCCTCCACTTTCTAAATCACCTATAAAATCTCCAGAATGCTGTGGTGATACTTTAGGTTGCTCAGCTCCATAAAATATTGGTGCATTCCCAGAGAAATCACTTTTAATAGATAGGTCATGACCTTTTTTTAAATCTATGTTATAAACTTGATCATTGTGGTTAATCTGGATCTTCAATTTACATTATTCTATTATTAATCAGTTTTTCTACTTCACCATCTTCGGGAAAACGCTTCAAGGACTTTTTTGAAAAGATGAGTTCATCATCTAAACAAATTTCAAAAACACCACCTCCACTGGAAATAAGCGAAATATCTGCATCAGGAAAATTATTTTTCAACGAAGCTTCCAAACTGGAAGCCTTAGGCAAATAATTTCACATTGAACAATATTCTATTGATATCTTCATAAACACTTTCCTTTTACTTTTAATTAAAAAATTTCAAGATATCATCAGAGTGACTATGCAAATCAACCTCTTCAAAGATATGAATCAATACCCCACCTTCATCAATCAGGAATGTTTTCCTAGAAGGAAAGAAGTACCACTTATTTACTCCATAGGCATTGCCCATTACCCTATCTGAATCTGATAATAGGTCAAAATTTAATTTGTATTTGTCTTTAAAAGATTTTAAAATATTTTTAGAGTCAAAACTAACACCGAGTATGGAGATATTATTCTTCTTAAAATTATTAAAATCATCGCGGAACCCACAAGCTTGCTTTATTCATCCAGGAGTTTCCGCTTTTGGAAAAAAATAAATTACAAGCTTTTTCCCTCTGTAATCACTCAGTTTGTGGGTGAAGCCGTCTTGATCTTTCAACTCAAAATCAGGAGCAAAAGTCCCAATACTGAGGTTCTCTCCAAATAAAACAATATTTAAAACAAAAATTGGAATTATCTTTTTCATTATGAACATATTTATGAAGATATAAACTAGCCAGAGCTATTATTTATTAGTATTAAATTTTGAATAATGATAAAAGCAAAGATTAAAAAAATAGCTAAAGAAGTCATCAAAATTGAGTCAGAAGCAGTTTCAAAAATTGAAGACCGAATTGATGATATATTTGAATCTGCTGTAAATCTTATAATGGATTGTTCAGGTAGATTAATTGTGATGGGAATGGGAAAATCTGGATTAATATCTCAAAAGATAGCAGCGACCATGGCGTCTACAGGAACACCAGCTCATTTTGTTTCTCCTGCTGAAGCTACACATGGCGATCTAGGAATGGTAAAAAAAGAGGATATATTACTCATCATAAGTAACAGTGGAGAAACAATGGAATTATTACAGGTACTTCCATCTATTAAAAGAAAAGGCGTTCCAATTATTGGATTAATTGGAAGAAAAAGTTCTACTCTTTCAGAACAAGTGGATATCTTTTTAGATGTATCAGTTGAGAAAGAAGCATGTACCTTAGACCTAGCTCCAACAGCTAGCACCACTGCCACTCTGGCAATGGGAGATGCAATAGCAATTTCTCTCCTTGAAGTACGTGGATTCAACAAAAAAGATTTTGCTGAACTTCATCCCGGAGGGATGCTTGGTAAGCGTTTATTACTTACTATAGACCAACTTTCCCACAAAGGTGACGCTATACCGTTTACACAAATTGATTCAAGCATAAAAGATGCATTATTTAACATATCGGATAAAGGACTTGGCTTAACTGGTGTCCTTGATAAAAATAATGTTTTGGTTGGAATTATCACAGATGGAGATATTAGACGTGGACTGGAAAAGTATGGGGATACAATCTTGCACAAATCCTCTGAATTTCTCATGTCGAAAGAACCTAAGTGGATTTCATCCGACACCCTTGCAATCTCTGCATTGGAATTGATGGAAAAACATTCAATAACGAGCCTGTTTGTATTTTCTGACTCGAGCTTGAAAAAGCCAGATGGAATTGTTCACATACATGATATTTTAAAATCTGGAATTCAATAACCAGCTTTAGTATAAAATCAATAGTTACCAATCATCTTTAGAACGTACCTACTAAAAAATTGAATAAAAATTTTAGTTTCTTCTTAATAATGTGTTTAATGATTTCATCTTACAACTGTGCAAAAAAAGAAGTTGTCAATATTTATCAATCAGAAGAATATAAAACTCTTGACCAAAATAGCCTCAACAGTGGAGAGGCCATATGGGCAGTTGCTTGTTTTCGATGTCACATGTACGGAACAAATGGCGCTGTGTTACTTCAGGAAAAAGAATATTGGGATGCAGCTGCTTCTAAAGGGATTGATAAGCTTTTTGAGAGTGTATGGGAAGGAAAAGAAGGTGAATATGGCATAATGCCAGCAAAGGGATTTTGTAATTTGTGCTCGGAGGAGGAAATTAAGAATTCAATTTTCTATATTTTCCATCTGGCAAAAAAAGTTCAAGCAACAAGTAAAAGTAAAATAAGCAGCTAGACTAATAATCATATAATATCCCAGACACTTCGGTAGAGTTTTCAATCTCTCTAGCAACTCCTAGAAAAGTATCCACATCCATTTCTTTTAAATAAACTGCCCCGTGTACAGCTCTAAGATGAGGATTTTCATTTCTATACCAGTAATCTCTACCAAGAAGCAGTTGTAAGTCATGATGCTGCTCAACCCATATCTTTTGAGATAGTTCACAAAATGGTCCATCATATTCATAGCTGGGAAATGAGGCATCTTTTTGACTTAGATAGCAATTCATAAATGTAGAATTTAGAATGGACATTGAATTCAGAGTTACTGGAACAATAATATCAGCTTCAGCCAAATCAAACCTATACCAAACATTTCTGTAACCCCATATCCTAAGATTTGATAGATCGGCTTCTTGGCTCCACAATCGTACAGCATGTGCAATTGTCTGAAGAACTTTGTAGTGGGTGTCTGGCCCACTTCCTTCAGGGTCCATCGCGAGTGAAATAACCGTTGGTTTGAATTCTCTTAATTGCTCTAAAACAGGTGTTACATCTCTTTCATTTTGTGGTTCTTCTGTAAAAATATCACCTTGATAAAAACCAAGTCGTAAGTGGTGTACATCTTTTACTCTAACTCCATAGTTCGCCCATACAAGTTCTTCCTCATACTCACGAATCATTCCTTTTAGCTTCTGTATATCTTTTGAGTTTTTTTGACCATCATAGTAGGAATCTATTTCGTCCAAAACATCTTGCAGCTTAGTCTTTAATTCTTCCTTATTTGTTACCTCATATACGCTAACTATTGAACGAACCACCCTATGGGATAAACCTCTTGATTGTCCTCTACTATCGTTGCTAGCTATTTTATCCAAATAATGATACACATCCTTATCCCATTTTAAAAGATGGCCGCTTGTAAAAAAATCAGAGTAATCGGTCATTTGAATTTTACCCTGCTCTAAAAATTTTAAGGTATTTTTAACTATTCTTTTTAAGAATTGGTTAGTCACAGATGTAAACCCTGATGTCATATTGGTAAAAATATGTTGGTTACTAGGTTCCCTAATTAAATGAATAATGTGAGGCATCATTCCAAGCATAATATCATCATGATGAG
>JAYNUL010000010.1:0-5713 GCA_038281125.1 Fidelibacterota bacterium
ATGAAGGGGATGTCCAGATCGTAACACCCGCTTGGAGTCCCGATGGGGGGTCAGTTGCTTTTGCAATGTCCGAAACTGATGGAAACATGGATATCCATATCCTAGAACTCTCGACTGGAAAAACACAACAAATAACAAACTCTCCTGAGATTGATGCAAGTCCAATCTGGCACCCCAAGGGAGATATGATTTCATACACGGGGTATTATGACATAACCCCCAATTTATATACATACGATTTTTCTAATGGCAAAACTATACAAAATACCGATCTCTGGGATTTGCAAAAGGGTGTAGATTGGAATGCCCAATATTCAACCATCACTGCAACAACGTTTAACGAAGTTGATTCAGCAAGGGTTTTAGAAATTGACCCTAAAAGATCAGTAACATCCTCACCGGTAACAATGAATACTGCCTATTCTAGTTGGAGGGATCAATCACCAGATCATCCTCTAATTGACATTGAGCCGAATAAGGAAGTTGAAATTCTTAAGAAAGGTAAATATAAATTTATTAAAAGGATGAGGCACCTTGGGACTTTCCTTATACCAGGTGAAGAAAGTCTAGTTTACAATGGTGCTTTCACAGATGCCCTAGGACAACACACTTTTGGGGCAGCAGTAGTAACAGACGATACCTTGAACAGTATCTTTTTTCAGTACCAAAACAGTACTGGATTCCCCATTGATGCCTTTTGGGGTTTTGATATTTATCATGATGCGAACTTTCAGTTACAATTTTATAATAGAGATAGGTCTTATCTTGAAGTCTTTAATGGAGCATCTATATGGACAAAGATTCCCTATAATTTTGGAAAATCGCAGTCCGCTAACCATCTACTTTTCTCATCATTGCAACTTGTGAAGCGAGAACAATTTTTCAAAACAACTACTCCTGAAAACACAGTTTTCTCTGATCCAGAAGAAGGAGACGAGGGTAGTATCAACTTGTCTTATCTTTTTGTAAATAAGCGGCCTCACATTCGTAACTTGCTTTCTCCCAACCAAGGTTTTGGACTCAAAATCTCTATCAAAAATGCCAGTAGCAGTGTATGGGGCATGTTTGATTATAGAAGGTTAGAAGCCGATATATATAATAATAAAAAGATAGGACCTTTCTCATTATATAGCAGAGGCCGTTTTGAAACTATGAGCGGTTCTCCGCCATCTCAAGAAACTCTGGGAATATTTGATATTCCAAACTATTACCTAATAGGTGCCGCTACTCCAGGGCGGGAATATATGTCCCCAAGGGGATATTTTGGGGAACCTCGATTTGGAGATAAAGCTTATATGGGTACCTTAGAACTAAGAGCTCCAGTTGCCCCGATAAGTATAGTAGAGTTGGTAAAGCTTATACAAATAGGTTCGCCTACATTTGCACTGATAACTGATTTTGGAAATGCATGGACGAAGGGTAAGGCAGATCAAGAAATGATTATTACTTTGGGATATGAATTTCGGATGAGCTTAAAGATTGTTAACGTACCGTTATTGACCTTTAGTTATGGGATTGCTCAGGAAAAGTATATGTGGGATGATGGACAATCTCCACAGTCCTATTTTCAAATGACTCTGATAAATCCGTTCTAGAAAATCAATTAAAAACGAAGTCTTCTTAAAGATATGCTAATGTAAAAACCCTTTGGTCTGAATTCTGGTTTCATATTATCATCCCAGACAGCATATTCAGTTTCTGTAATGCTGCTACCGTCTTCATCTCTTGAACCTGTATCTTTCTGCCATTGCCATGGGCCATGCACACTTGTAAAAACATAGCTGGCAGATAAAACAATATCTCTCTCTTTGCTAATTTGAACTGCGAGATTTGCATCGATTGATGGATCCGAAAAAATTGAGATTACGTTATTACCATCATCGTCTCCTCTGCCCGCAAATAGGAATGGGAGATTTAATGATAGGTAGCCGTTTGCCCCAAATCCTGAGAATATTCCATATTTAAGGTCTGTACCGAATCCGATGTAGCCATCCATGTTATCTCTTGTGTCTCTAATGACCCCCAAATGGTAATTAATACTTGCCGTAAACTCACTAAATGAATTAAGCCAAGCTTTTCCAGATAGTTCATAACGATCACCAGTCGAGACTGTAAAATTTAAATCTGTAGTGATCGGTGGAGCCTTTAATTCATAGGCTCTATGTCCCTCTTTTATTTTTCTCCATTTACGAATAATTCTAGCTTTGCTGCCTTCAGGGCCAACATCTACTATTTTGACAAGGCCTCTTGTTTTTCCAGGCATTTTAAGTTTTTTCCCTTTGTATGTTTTGATAGTATGATTTGATGCTATTTCAAACATTGTCCCTTTTCTTAATCCTAGGTTATCGCCAGAGAGCATGTTCAAGTAAGCTCCATCAATTTCAAAGACCTCACTTGTAATCATGTATAACTCTTTTAATTTTCTACGTAATTGTGATGAAAGGATCTTCAGAACCTTTTCAAGTGAAGCATCGCGATTCCCTCCGGTATGGCTTGCACTTATGCTAAATGAATTTTCTGATATCCCAGTTTCCACATTAACAATTTTTACACTTCCTCTAAATTCAGTATGAATATTGTTTTCAAGCTCTAGCCGAATTTTCATGGTATCTTTTTTCTTTATTTCATCAATTGATTCAGTAACAACCTTCTTTACCAGCCAGCTAAATAATGTTTCATCCTTTTCATCTTCTTCGTACTCTTCATCTTCATCGTCTTCCTTTGGGACCCCTTTTTGCCCGAAGTTTACTACGTCGAGTATGAGAGCGTTTTCTGCAGAAGCGAGTTCACCTATTCTAGCAACTTGATTTTCATCTACCATACCAGAAAGCTGAAATTCCTGCTCCTCAAGAATTTGGTCAACGAGGTTTCGATCAATTATTTCAAACCTACCAAGCGAGGTCGCTTGATCAGAAATAATAGACAACACTCTTTCTGCGACCTCTTGATCTTCATCGTAGGCAGCAGTGAGGATTATCAAAGACTTTTTTTCAACAGTGATATCATCATCCAATTCATTTTCATCTTTTTGCGTCTGTTGGGCACACATTGGGTATAATAAGAAACACGATATCAAGATAATAAGTAAATACTTCATTAAAAGTGCCAATCAATTGGTCTAGTAATTGAGATAGTTAAAAACGTTGATGGGCTTGAATTCTCATCTTGGATATCCCATGTGAAGCCAGAAATAATTCCAAAACTCTTATTTATCAACCACTCAAACTCGCTAACAATTTGAAATCTAGATAATGATGAATGTAATTCTATTTCGCTAATTTGGTAAAAGTAATCAACTTCAAATTTTCCTGAAAATGACTTTAACCTATGATCGATAGAGCATGCTCCTCTTAAATACGTTGTTTTTTGTTCAGCATTTAAATAGTCGGAGTTATCAAATGCAACGCCCAACTCTACCGTCATGTTCCCATTATTTTTACTTCTTAATAAGTACCCTAATCCTTGATTAAGGTGGTAACGAAGGTCAACATTTAAACTGGTATTTCTTTCATATAATAGTGTCGAGTAAGAATAAATGTTATCAATCGATAGAAACCGCCTACTATACTTGTGCCGGAGCCTGATTTCTGAATCGCTTTTATAAAAATGGCCAAAAAACCGAATATCTCTAAATGTAAAAGATGTTGTCCTTTTTAATCTACCGTACCACGAGTGGCCAATATCTGATGATTCAGAATAAACTGAACCTAATCGATAATACTGTCTCCAATCTAAGTTTTCCTTATCTAGATCATGCGAATACGAAAAGGATATTGTTATAATAAAGAGCAATAAATATTGCTTCATTGTTTGATTTTCTTTCCACTTTCCATTAATAGCACCGAGGATAAAGTGAATCCAAAAGTAAGGATGATGGCCATTACATAACTAATAACAACGTTTGAATCGCTCACCCCCAGTATGGTATAACGAATTCCATTTATCATATAGTATATTGGATTGATGTAGCTTAATGTTTGAGCCCAATCAGGTAACATTTTGATGGAATAAAATATTCCACCTAGAAAACTTAAAGGTGTTAAAAAGAAATTTTGCATCATTGCTAGTTGGTCCCAACTTTCTGATAACTGTCCCAATAATAAACCCATACTAGAAAATGCCCAAGAAACCAAAAAAATGAAGACAATGGTTCCTAATGGGTCTTTTACAGGCATTCCTATTAAAATCATACCAAGGAATAAAACCAGAATACCATTAACCATGCCTCTTACTGTCCCACCAATTATATATGCCAAGGATATCTCTAAACCAGACAAGGGTGCAGTTAAAAGATCGGGTAGCTGTTGTAAGAGTTTCATTTGGAGCATAGATGACGAAGTATTTGCGGTTGCGTTTGTTAAGGTATTCATCATAATCAGCCCAGGTAAAATGAAAAGAGTATATGGGACACCCTGTATTTCTGATATTCTCTGCTCTAATGTAAATCCAAATATTGCTATGTACAGCGCCGAAGTAATTAGCCCCGGTAGTACAGTTTGTCGGTAGACAGAAAAAAATCTCCCCACCTCTCTTTTTATTAATGTACCAAATCCTATCCAATTCATGAGTTGAGTCCTCTTCCTGTTAAGTCTAAGAAGACATCTTCCAAAGATGATCTGCTGGATTCGATACTGTTTATGTGTACCTGAGCATCAGACAACAACTTTATTATTTTAGGTAATTCTAAATCAGGATCTTTTACTGAAAAATAAAGTCTATTATCATCCATTGTATAATTGTAATCAGAAATATATTTACCCAGATCTCCGTTTGAATCACTAACATGAACAGTTATTCCTGCAGTCCCTAATTCTCTGGTTAAAGATTTTGGGTTTCCCTCTTTTAATATTTTGCCTTCATCAATTATGGCAACATTTTCACACAGCAACTCAGCCTCTTCAATATAATGTGTGGTCAGTAAAATTGTTTTACCAGTTTTATGTAAGTCTCTAAGGTATTGCCAAAGATCTCGGCGAAGTTCAACATCTACACCTGCTGTTGGTTCATCAAGGATAATAATATCTGGATCGTGGACTAATGCTTTTGCTATCTGGAATCTTCGTTTCATTCCACCAGAAAGCTGCCTCAAGCGGGATCCACGCTTTTTCGCAAGGCCGAGCCGCTCCAAGAGTTCATCAATCATTGGAGCAGCTTCATTGCGTTTGATGCCATAATAACCTGCTTGATAGTAAAGTAATTTTTCGATTGGGAAGAACCAGTCAACAGAAAACTCTTGCGCTGCTATGCCTATTTTTGAACGAGTATATCTAAAGTGCTCAACCGTATCTTTCCCAAATACTTTTGCTGAACCACTATCTTTAAAGACGAGCCCAGTTAAAATATTAATTGTAGTTGTTTTCCCAGCGCCATTTGGCCCCAAAAGACCAAAAAACTCACCTTCTTTTATTTTAATGTCTACACCATCAAGTGCATGAACATTTCCATCATAGGATTTTGTTAACCCATCAATTTCTATTGCATAAGTTGACATTAAGATAATTTAAAAGCCGATTTGCTGATCAAAAGGGGATGGGAAGTCAAAACCATCTGCACCTGGGAAATGTGCAATGGATACAATGAACACCCATGGGATTAGGATTGAGGCCTCGATTTTTTTTGTATTATTCTCCCCTTTTTTGGAAAAATCAGGGACCTGAAATCCAGGGTGGTGGATCCACATCCCATTTTCATCATATCCTTTTACTTGAACAAA
>JAYNUL010000010.1:5813-25573 GCA_038281125.1 Fidelibacterota bacterium
GGTTTTCCATCATTTAGTTTAAAAGACCATATTCTTCCAGTGCAATAGTCTCCAAAAATATATGTTCCTCTTAAATGTTTTATCTTTGATCCACGATAAACATAGCCCCCTGTAACAGAACATCCCGTTGCTTCTTTATCATCCATTCCAATCAGTATTTTTAAATAAGCAGCATTATTTGGATACTCGTGGACAGGCATTATAAGGCCTGCAGTATCACAAAAATCTTCAGGGCTGTAACAATGATTTGCTTCCATAGTGCGCCAACCAAAGTTTGCCCCTCTGGATTCTTCCCAGGTGGTCCAATTAACTTCTTCCCAAAGGTTCTGGCCAACGTCACCTATTAAAAGATCATTTGTTTCGCGATCAAATGAAAAGCGCCAAGGATTGCGTAGACCGTAACAAAAAATCTCCTGCTTTATACCTGGTTTACCAAAGAATGGATTGTCTGAGGGTATTTCGTAACGGTCTCCATTATCAATGTCTATTCGGAGAATAGATCCAAGAAGAGTTTCAAGGTTTTGTGAATTGTTAAATGGGTCACCCCATTTACCGCCATCTCCTAAAGCGATATATAAAAAGCCATCGTTTGGGCCAAAAGCCAAATGTCCTCCATTATGATTTCCAAACGGTTGGGATAAAGAAAGAATTAGTTTTTCTGAGTCCTTGTCAGCAACGTTAGTGTCGTCTGATGTTTTGAATCTAGATACTATTGTAGAGTCGTTTTTGTTTATATAATTGACAAATAAATATCCATTATTAGAGTAATCGGGATGGAAAGCAAATCCTAGAAGGCCTTTCTCGCTACCAGGAGTTAACGAACTGTGTACTCTATCTGAAATATCTAAAAATGGTTTCTTTTTTACTTCCCCATTTTCAATAATATGAATCAACCCTTTTTGATTGACAACGAAAAGGCGACTTTCCTCGCCTTTTGGTTGTGTAACATAAAGTGCTTTTGCAGGAACCTTTGCGACTCTGACAACAGCTAAGTCAAAGGAAGTTGCATTAATGGGAATGCTAAGTAATAAAAGTAGTTGAATAAATTTCCGTTTTAATTCGGTTTTATTCATCATTAATTAAGCTCAAAAAATCTTCTTCGCTAATAATAGATATCCCAAGTTCTGCTGCCTTATTTACTTTTGATCCTGCTCCGGGGCCAGCAACAAGGTAGTCAGTGTTCTTGCTAATTGATGATGGAGATCTCCCACCTAATTTTTGTATTTCTTCCTTCGCACTCTTTCTACTGATTGTTTTGAGAGACCCTGTAAACACAAATGTTTTACCCGAAAGCTTTTCACTTAAATCATTAGTGGTTTTTTCAATCACCAGGCCTGCAACAAAACACTCATCAACCATTATACAATTTGCTTGATTTGACCAAAATTCAACAATTTCATTTGCAACTATTGGACCAACTCCTTCAATTTGTTCTAACTCATCGGAAGAGGCATAACGAAACTCTTTTATATTCCCTTTATAGTTTCTTTCTAGCAATCTAGCAATATGTTCACCGACATTTCTAATCCCTAGACCATAAACAAACTTTGAAAAAGATGTTTTCTTTGACCTTTTTATAGCGCTAATCAAGTTGCTCGATGACTTTTCCCCAAATCTTTCCAGTGATAACAGATTTTGTTCTGTAATTGAAAAAATTGAGCTAATAGAATCAAGTAACCCTTCATCCACAAGCTGATTTATGACTTTTTCTCCTAATCCATCGATATCCATTGCCCCCTTAGAACAAAAGTGTTTTAGCCTGCCTTTAATCTGCTTTGTACAGGATGTATTTCCACATCTTAAAATTGCTTCACCATCGGTTTGATATACTTGATGTTTGCAAACAGGGCAACTTGTTGGTAAGCTAAATCGTTTGGTCGTAGTAGGGCGTTTTTCTTTAATTACTTTAACGACTTTAGGGATGACATCTCCGGCTCTTTCAATAAGTACCGTATCTCCAATTCTTATGTCTTTACGATTAATTTCATCTTGATTATGTAATGTAGCATTACTAACCGTAACTCCTGAAACAAAAACAGGATTTAATTTTGCTACAGGAGTCAGCGCGCCTGTTCTTCCTACTTGAATTTCAATATCTTTTATTATGGTTGTAGCACGTTGCGCCTTGAACTTCCCGGCAATAGCCCAACGTGGTGACCTACTTCGACTTCCAAGCTTGTTTCGAAGTGAGAGATCATTAATCTTGAATACTGTACCGTCAATATCGTAGGGGATGTTATCTCTTTGATTTTCTAGATCATCGTGATACGCAATAATACCCTTGTCATCTTTTACAGTTCTTATATACGGATTAACAGGGAATCCCCACATCTTGAGAGCATCTAAAAATTCAACATGTGTTTTAAAGCTATTATCCTTAATAATTCCCGAGTCGTAGCAGTATATTGAAAGTGGGCGTTTTGCTGTGATGGAGGGGTCTAGCTGTCTAAGGCTGCCTGCAGCAGCATTACGAGGATTTGCAAATAGAGTTTTACCCTCTTTCTCTTGATTATTATTTAAAACAGAGAAATCTCTTTTGGATATGAAAACTTCCCCCCTGACTTCAAGAACGGAAGGGATTGGTAACTCTTTATCTCTTATTTTTAGTGGGATAGATGGTATGGTCCTAAGATTGTGGGTTACATCCTCTCCCTTAAATCCATCTCCTCGAGTTGATCCATGCATTAGCTCACCATTGGAATAAACTAGCTCAACACCTAAACCATCTAATTTTGGTTCAGCAACATATTGAATAAATTTCACACCTAGGGCTTTCTTGGATCTTTCATGAAAACTTTTTAGCTCACTCTGGTCCATAGCGTTAGAGAGTGAAAGCATTGGGGTGCTGTGTTCAATTGAATCAAATGATTCTATTGGCTTTGATCCAACTCTCTGTGTTGGAGAATGTTCATTGAAATACTCAGGGTTTGACTTTTCTAAGGTTTCTAACTCCCTAAAAAGAGTGTCATATTCAGCGTCGGAAATGAGGGGGTCATTAAGCACATAGTACCGATAATTGTGTTCATCAATAACGTTTCTTAATTCATTGATTTTCTCAATCGTTTTCACTTGTTTAGTCTTTCCTTTTGTTTAAAATACTCAACTGGATCAATGAGTAGTTTATCTACCGGGGAGAGTTTACCGTTATCATCTATTGGTGTCCCATGGACCTTATCCTTTGTTTCAATTACAAAGTAGTATTGTAAGCGGGACCCTGGATAACTTTTGGGATTATATACAAATCTATAAATGCCTCGCTCTCTGTTTAATGGAAATTCTTGATAGTATTCCATTAGGTTTGTTTTAAAAAATAGAGTCGCAGTCAAGACTGAATCCTGAGGTATATCTGTGATAAAGTCTAAATTATGAGAACGAGATTTGAAAAAGGGGTTTGGTATACTATGATAGAGTTTTTGATTTTTAAAAAGCCCAGGATTCTGATCTCGAACTTGTTTTTCAATTTGGCTGAAAAGAGTAACGGGAATGAAAAGGACTACTAGATGATTTTTAAATTTGATTTTAAGTGACCCACTTTTCATTTTGCTTGCAAACATGTTGAAATAAAAAACTACTTTAATTAATAATTTTTGATTGTTAAACAATTTTTTCTCCATTGATTTTCGCTAAATGATGCATCAATAAATAACCTTTTTAGGCATTCAATATTGGATTCAGCAACTACAGGGAGAATATTGTCACCAAAGTGCATTACTAAAATGGAATGAGTAAAATTAGTTTTTGATACATTTGAAAATTTACTGATTGATTCAAAACCATAAATTAAAGTTTCATTAACTTTTGCAGAATCTGCTTCCAATTCTAATTGAAATATCACTTCATTAGAGCTTTCATAAAATCTATGACCTATAAGAATTGGGCTACTTTTTGAAGTCGAAAAATATTCATGCATCATTTTTACCACCTGTTTATCATTGTAAGTAGCATCGCTGGAGAATAATAAATGTAAAATGGTTAATTGAACAGTTATCTTTCTAATCATAAAAAAACGTCCTAATAAGTAAAAATATAAACAGTAATAAAGTGATTACAGATAAAATTAGTTTTTGAAATGGTAAAAAGTTATAAATGATAGAGTTTGCCTGGAGTGTATAATCCCCACCTAATAGTGAATCAATTCCAAAATCCCATATAAGAGTATCATTAATTATTTCAGTTGCATTGGTATTTAACGGTTGTCCAGGCATTAATAATCTAACAGTAAATCTATCATCAAATAATTTGAGAGTCCCTTTTAGCTTATTTTCATGTGGTTCCATTGCATCTGATAATATTTTGGGGAATTCTTGATCTAATTTAAAAGGCTTAAGTAGCTCTGATATTACAGTCTCCTTATTCCCTCGAATAAACTCCATGACATCTTCAACTTTTACTTTTGCAAAGGTATTTTTAACATGGTTTACCAGCCTTTCATTATATATATAGTCATTTTCGATTATTCCATCTTTTCTTAAATCCTCTAAGCCTTTTCTCATAAGGATGGTAAATGCCTCAGGCGCCCATCCAGCTGAATCAAGACTCTGAGAGTTCATCATTGTAAAAAATAGATTTGGATATTCCGACTTCACCTTCCGGCCATTAAAAACCATCCTGAAATCATATTCTGTTTTAAAAGAGGAAACCAGAATATGATTTTCATATTTGTACCCTAAAGACGGAGTACCAGTTGTTTGGAAAATATGCATGGAATCATCTAGAAACATTTCTGTAGTTTGAAACCAATTATTTGAATTTTCTTCCTTCAGCTCTTTTTGAGGTCTATTGTACAACGTCTTTATTGGGTGGTTGAAATCATTATCAAAGATATCTAGTGAGTCTCCTCTGCTATAAAACTTGAAATAGGATTTTCCATCGGGGTGTATGCTAATGGAGATGATGTTTTCTACACACCCAGGTAATAGCAATGTGACTACTAATGATACAGTAAATAATCTTAATCTCATTAGAACCAAAATTAATACTTGATTTAGTTTTTTGTAGAGTTGCAATGCTTAAGTCAAAAGCGGTATTTTAGTAGGGTGCAAGGACAAAATATTATATTGAGAAACTTATTCATATTTATATTGTTAACTGTAGGTATTATTGCATCAGATTCTCCAAGAGCATCTGTAGTCCAGACAGACCATGGTTTTATAGACTACGCTAATCGGCTAATAGTTTCAAGGGGTACAGCATCTATATTGTCCAAAACAACTTCTCAAGGAGACCTGAAAATTGTAGAGAGAAACTTAAAACTATCTAAAGGAGAGGCTCGCTCTCAGGCAAGAGAAAATCTTTTAGATTTAGTTATGATCGTTAATTTTGATGGCCGAACAGTTGGTGAGCTAATGGTTGATGATCCTCTTATTGAAAGTAGAGTTGAGACACTGGTAGGTAGTGCATATCAACAAGGTGAAATTGAATATCTTGAAAGGAAAGAAGTAGCTATCGCACTAGCCATAAAAATGTCAGGTCTTGCAGAGATATTGGTTGATGCTAGTGGGCACATGAATGAGAACCTCGCACAGTCAACATTTTTAATGACTCGTAATGCTGTTCCAAAAAGCGAGAGAACCTCTGGGATTGTAATTGACGCTAGAAATATTTATCATGTTCCCGCAATGGTGCCAAAGGTTTTCAATGAAAATGATAAGCTTATTTATGGGCCACGGCATTACACTCGTTCACGATCTGTAAATAGAGGCCCAATAGGTTATGCACACAATATGGATGATGGGAATGTCCGTAGAAGAGTTGGGGGAAATCCAATTGTGGTTGAAGCAATATCTAGCAATGACACAGTGAATCTGACTGTTTCTAATATGGATGCAGAGCGCATAAGAGATGCTGAAAAGAAATTTGGTGTCTTGACAAATTGTAAGGTGCTTGTGCTTTTAAAGTAGGATTTTCAATATGCCTGAACAATACAAAAGGTTATTAATAGTTACATGAATTATAGTCTAATATATTTGGCTGGGAAGGTCATTCTTTTTTAGGATGACCTTTTTTTTGGATCTTTTTACAATAGATAATTTTAGTGTAAAATGAAAGAAGCGATTTTATTATTGCAAGATGGGAGCTTTTTTAGTGGTAATTCACTTGGGCAAATAGGTGAAACGGTTGGTGAAGTCTGTTTCAATACTGGGATGACAGGATATCAAGAAATTTTGACTGATCCCTCATACTGCAAACAAATAGTGACCATGACCTCTCCTCACGTTGGTAATTATGGAATCAATGGTAATGATTTGGAATCTAAAAAAATCCAGGTTGCAGGGTTTGTTATAAAAGAAGGAACAGATATCCCATCTAATTGGCAGTCTAAAGAGTCACTAGATAGTTATCTAAAAAAAGAAGAAATTGTTGGGATTCAAAATATAGACACACGTGCCCTTACTCGGCATATCCGTGATTGTGGAGCCATGAATGGGATTATCTCTTCGATTGAGAAAGATGTCAATACCTTAAAAAGAAAGCTAGACTTAGTACCCTCAATGAATGGGCAAGATTTAGTTAAAGAGGTTACATGCAATGCGCCATATACATGGGCAGATAAAAGTGAAGGCTCTTTTAGAGTAGCAGCAATTGACTATGGAATTAAGCACAACATTTTGAGACTATTAAATGAAAGAGATTGTACTATTGATGTGTTTCCTGCAAATATATCTCCCCAAGAAATAATGGAAACAGATCCGGATGGAATCTTTCTTTCAAATGGTCCTGGAGATCCCTCAGCAGTTTCATATGGAATTGAAACAGTAAAAGCTTTGCTTGGTAAAAAACCAATATTTGGGATATGCCTCGGACACCAGATTTTGGCACTTGCATTAGGAGCAACAACCTCTAAACTGAAATTTGGACATCGTGGGATCAATCACCCAGTTAGAAGGATTGCAACTGGGGCAGTAGAAATAACAAGCCAGAATCATGGTTTTGTAGTGGATCTTGAATCTCTTCCTAGAAATATAGCCCCAACCCATGTGAACCTCAACGACGATACATTAGCAGGGATATCTTGCGATGAGTTATCTGCATTTTCAGTTCAATATCATCCAGAGTCAAGTCCTGGGCCACATGATAGTCGATACCTTTTTAATCATTTTATAGACTTAATGAAAAATGCCAAAGAGAAATGACATAAAATCTATTTTAATCATTGGAGCTGGTCCAATCGTAATCGGACAGGCCTGTGAATTTGATTATTCAGGAACACAGGCTACGAGAGCATTAAAAGAAGAAGGATACAGAGTAATTCTAGTCAATTCAAATCCAGCAACAATCATGACGGATCCTGATATAGCAGATGCAACTTACATCGAACCCTTATCTATTGAATATCTTGAAGCAATTATAAAGATTGAAAAACCAGATGCAATTTTGCCAACTGTTGGTGGGCAAACTGGGTTAAACCTTGCAATGGAACTCCACAAACAAGGTGTCTTGGATTCAAATAATGTAGAACTAATTGGGGCGCAGGTAGCAGCTATTGAAAAAGCTGAAGATAGAGAGAGATTCAAAGAAGCTATGGATTCTGTTGGTATTCAGACTGCCAAGGGAGGGTTTGTTAAATCGTGGAAAGAGGCTGAGTTAATGCTTGATTCAATCCAGTTTCCAATAATCATAAGACCTTCTTTTACCCTAGGTGGTACGGGGGGATCAGTGGCATATAATTTTGAAGAATTTCAAAACCTCGTTGAAAAGGGTCTCCAAGCTAGCCCGATTACAGAGGTCCTTATTGAGGAATCGTTAATTGGGTGGAAAGAGTTTGAGCTAGAGGTAGTAAGAGATAAAGCTGATAATGTAGTAATTATTTGTTCAATAGAAAATATAGACCCAATGGGAGTGCATACAGGTGATTCAATTACAGTTGCTCCATCAATGACATTGTCGGATAAAGAAATACAAAAAATGAGAGACTGGTCCATTTTATGTTTAAGGACAATTGGGGTAGAAACTGGAGGGTCAAATGTTCAGTTTGCTGTAAACCCTTCAAATGGCAGATGCATTATAATTGAAATGAATCCCAGGGTCAGTCGATCATCTGCTCTTGCATCAAAAGCCACAGGTTTCCCAATTGCTAAGGTGGCTGCTAAACTTGCAATAGGCTATACTTTGGATGAATTGACGAATGATATCACAGGAAAAACATTAGCTGCTTTTGAACCAACGCTTGATTATATCGTAACAAAAGTTCCTAGATTTGATTTTGAAAAATTTCCAAGCGCAAAAGGTCACCTAGGTGTTCAAATGCAAAGCGTAGGCGAAGTAATGGCTATTGGCAGAACATTCAGAGAATCATTGCAAAAGGCGTTTCGTTCGTTAGAGGTTGGACTTGATGGCTTAGAGGCAAAACCCGTTGCAGAAGATGATCCAGATTTAATTCGTACAAGATCGCTGGATATGTCAGCACTAAGGTATGCTACTAGCTTTAGGTTGTTAAAGGTTAGAGAGGCTCTAAAACAAGGTAGATCGATTGATGAGATACATAAATTGACAAAGATAGACCCATGGTTTTTAAATCAGATAAAATCTTTGACTAAGATGGATCATAAAGATTCATTGCGGTTACTAAAAGAAAATGGTTTTTCTGATACTCAAATTGCTAGAGCAATGAATAAGACAGAAATAGAAGTTCGTAGGGAACGTAAAAATCAATCTATTTTGCCATCATTCAAAGTTGTGGATACCTGTGCTGCTGAGTTTGTTGCAAAAACTCCCTACTGTTATTCTACATATGATATGGAAAATGAGATTGAGCCACTCGAAGGGAAAAAGATAGTTATTCTTGGAGGTGGGCCAAACCGCATTGGTCAGGGGATTGAGTTTGACTACTGTTGTGTGCAGGCTGTATTTGGCTTGAAAGATCAAGGATTTAATACAATCATGGTCAACTGTAATCCCGAAACGGTAAGCACGGATTTTGACCTTGCCGACCGATTGTATTTTGAACCTGTTACCTTTGAGGACGTATTAAACATTATAGAATTTGAAAAACCGGATGGTGTGCTTGTCCAGTTTGGTGGACAGACTCCATTAAAGATTGCAAATGCTCTTCAAAATGCTGGAGTAGAGATTGTAGGGACCTCACCAGAAAACATTGACAATGCAGAAGACCGTGAAAAATTTGGATCCATAATTAAACTACTCGATATTACCTGCCCCCAGTATGGGACCGGACGAACACTAGAAGAAGTGGTTGATATTGCAGAAAAAATTGGGTACCCAGTCCTTGCAAGACCAAGCTACGTTTTAGGTGGCAGAGCAATGGAAATAGTTTATTCAAAAAAGCAACTCATAGACTATATTTCAAGATCAGCGGATGTTACAGCAGGGCATCCAATACTTATTGATCAATTTCTAGAAGACGCATTTGAGTTCGATGTGGATGCTCTTTGTGATGGAGAAAGTGTCCACATTGGCGCCGTGATGCAGCACATAGAAGAGGCGGGTATTCACTCTGGTGATTCTGCTTGTGTTTTGCCTCCATACAAAATTACTGCAGAAGCATTAGAAGAGATAATTAGAATTACAGAGCAATTAGCGCTCAGGCTGAATGTAATAGGATTGATTAATCTTCAATTTGCATATAAGGATGGACAGGTCTACGTATTAGAGGTGAACCCAAGAGCAAGTCGGACGGTCCCCTTTGTAAGTAAGGCTACAAATGTACCTCTAGCCCGTATCGCATCTCAGCTTGCTGTTGGCGCTAAACTAATAGACTTTGAATTAAAAGAATGGGATCAAAGTCCATACGTAGCTGTTAAAGAAGCAGTTCTACCTTTTAATAAATTTCCTGAGGAATCTATATTTCTAAGCCCCGAGATGAAGTCAACAGGAGAGGTCATGGGAATTTCAAAGACGTTGGGGGAATCCTTTAGAAAAGCATCTATAAGTGCAGGTACGTTGATACCTAGTAACGGGACAGTATTTATTTCAGTAAACAATGCAGATAAATTAGATGCAATTCCTATTGCAAGAGACCTGCTGGAATTGGGATTTAAACTAGTTGCCACATCAGGGACCGCCAAGGAACTAGCAAAAAATGGTCTTGAGGTTTCAACAGTTTTTAAGGTCGGTGAAGGGAGGCCAAATATTGTGGATGGCATAAAAAACGGTGAAATTAATTTAGTGATCAATACACCAATGGGTGCGCGAGCAAGATACGATGAAGAATCTATTGGCAGAGCTTGCATCCAGCATGGGATTGTTGCTATAACAACACTGTCAGGTGCGAACGCAGCATTAAGAGCAATTCGAGTTGCGTCAAAGAAGATTGAACTAGATTCCATTCAAAATTATCATTTATGAACTTCTTGATTGCTTATTCTGAAATAATTCTATAGTATTTTTTATAAGTTTCTGTTCGATTTATAATAAATGAACAATAAAATAAATGAATAAAAATATTACAATAGACCAAATACAAGACTCTGAAATATCTGAAAAAGATATTGATGCAGTAATTGATACGAATAAAGAGCTATTTGACCAGTTAAACTCAATTCCTGAAATAAAAGCTCTGGAGGCAATTTCTATTGATGATGAAACACAAGAGAAAAAGGAAGAGGGTAGTAGCTCAGTTTCTGAACTTTTCACTAAAGTTCAAGAGTTTTATAGTAATAATGATCTTGCCAGGTATGCGACCTGGGCTTTCTTTTTAATTTTACTTTCTACAAGTGCACTTACAATTCTTGAGTATGATATGTTTAACGCAAGCGTTAAGGAGCATGCAGAAGGGACCTTTATTTTTGGAGAAAAAGAACCAAACTGGGTGGATACTTTTTTTCATACATTTTGGTGGGCTATTGTTACATTTACAACAGTTGGCTATGGGGATGTAAGCCCAGTCACTCACTTAGGGAAATTTTTAACAATAATAATCATGTTATTAAATTTCGGCGTTGTCACCCTACTTGGTGGGGCTGTAGCGTCTGTATTAGTTGCTCAAAGATTAACAGGAGATAATACATTGGATGAAAATAAATTTGATGGCCACTTGGTCATTGCAGGCTGGAACAAAACAGTTCCTTCCGTATTAAACCTCATTGAGTCAAATAGGGACTCAGCCTCTGTTGTAATACTTGTCAATGAGATGGATAAAGAAGTTATTCAGCGGGCGATAACAGGCTATCAAAGATTAGATATCACTCACATACCTGAAAACTTTACTCACGAATCTGTATTAAGAAAAGCTTTTTTGGACAAAGCAGGAACTTTCATGATTCTTCCAGATAGCTCAGGTCTATTGCCACATGAAGAACCAGATGAAGACAAGACAGTACTAACTTGTCTAACAGCAAAGTCCATATCTGAATCCTGTAATGTCGTAGCCCATGTGTTAGATGTTGAAAATGTTTCACACCTCCAGCGGGCAAATGTAAATGAGATAGTTATCCCTGATGAGCATGTACCTCATTTGTTGGCAAAACATGTTACAGACCCGGGGGTCCCTCAGTTTTTTGATGACTTAATACTTAAGGAAGAAGAAGATAAAGGTCTTCAGGAAGTTAAAATACCTAAAACTTTGAGTGGACAGACACATAATAAAATTTCAGCGTTCTATAAATTCAAATATGGTTGGCTACTGGTTGGATATGCTATAAGAAAAGCAGGATTTAGTCTAGACGAGCAGATGGGTGAAAGTGGCAGCCCTCTTATAAGAAATATGATAAAAGAGCAGTTAGATGGTGCTGGAATAAAATTAGCAAGTGATGAACATGTAGTTGTTGAAATCAATCCACCTGACGATTACACAATCGATGGAAAACATAGCGCATTAGTATTGAGGTAGAAATATGAATCCAACAGCAGAACAAATCCAAAAAATTAACCACTTCAGTAAAGTAAACATTGATATGTGTGCAAAAATAGCGAATGTTGTAGATATAAAAGAATGTGAACCGAAAAAACAGCTACTAACTGAAGGTGATACTGGAGATACTATGGTATTGGTATTTCAAGGGCAAGTTGAGGTTTCAAAAGATATGATGGTCAAAACGGCGAGTGGATTTACAACGTCAAGAAAGCCAATAATTAGATTAGAGACTACTGACCCAAGGCCTTCAAAAGAACCAGAAACAGAGTCAACAGTGTTTGTAGTAGAAGCTCCGGCTTTTGGAATTGGTGAATTTTCACTTGTTTTGGATAATGCTATAAGGACTGCACATGTGAATGCTACTACTCCCCTCAAATATGGTATTCTTGGCTTGAAAGACTTTACTAAAATTGTTAAAGATCATCCTGAGATTGGAGGAGCTGTATATTTTGAGGTGGCAAAATCCGCAGTTAATAATTTAGCGACAGCAAGCGGAGACATATCCAACCTGACACAGGCATTCTTCTTTGCTTTAACTAGATAGCTTTTTAGCTACTTTTAACTTTTAGTTTTTCACCTGATTTTGGTTTATCAATGACTATATCCATTGACCAAGACTCAATCGCATGTTGGATAAGCGTTACCTCGTTTTCATGGATAAAATCATCTGCGTTTGCTATTTCAACATAGCAATTAATTAATTTTTTCAGTTCATCTTTATCAAAATTATCCGCATCTGCAATTTTTATTAGGGAATCATCAAACTGAGCCTGCCTGGCCTCTTCTGTGTTAAGTTCAATAAATCTTTCGGTAGTCATTCCAAAATCTCGATTGAAGATTTCATTATCAATATTTGGTACGAATAATTTATAACTATTAAAAATCGCATCTTTTTCTGATTCATCTATCTCTTGATCAGCGAAAAAAGAAATGCATAGCAACGAGTATAATACATCGTGGTTAATTGACCAATCTATTGTGGGCTCATCCTCTGTTTTTTCTCTGGCAGATATTTTTCTTTGCAACTCTTCCATCCTCTCTTTATCAGTATCATTGAGGTAACCATCCTGTCTCTTCCGCTTTTGCATTAGTTTATCTACTTCCAGTGATAAAAACTTTACATCTCTTTCAAGAGCCTCAAGCCTCTCATCCATAAGCCCAAACAGTAATTCTTTGAATGGGTCTATTTGGTCTTTTTCAGGCGCAAAATATATATTTAAAGTACCCCTGTCGGTGTCTTCCCAAAAATGTGGTCCAAATATGGATAATAAAAAACATTGTGTATTTGCATTTGCTTTAAAGGTCTTTTCATCAAAGTAGGCAAGATCATCCAGATAGTCTTCAGCAATTGATGTCGCAAATTCTGTTTTCCCAACTGAGAGATAGAAGAGAGCAAGCCCAATTTGGATTCTGCGCGTGCCATTGTTCCCTCCTAAAATACCCTTATCTACTTCGTCCTTTGAATAACCGGGAGGTTTGTCTAGTTGCAATATCATTTTAAGAAGATCCATTTGATCTTCGTCACTCCAACCTTTCTCATGAATTAATACTTGGCACTTCCTTAATTCAAACGTTAGAGTGTCTACTACAAAATAAAGTCCAGGGTTCGACTCGGCATTTTTGTATATGTCATTTGCATAAAATTTGAATTTGTCATAACAATATTTTGCCATGTCAACCCGATCTGCTTTTATGTACTCCTGTATCATATTTGAATAGTGAAATGATAAATTATATAGATTTCGAGGTTCATTATTTTTATAAGCATGTTTTATAGCAAATCTAAATAAAGTATTAAATCGAATATTGACATGTCCTAAAATAGTATCATCCTCATTCTTTAGGCATGTAACACCAATATCAACCATCTCCGCAGGTATTAGTGATGCTATGTCAAAACGATCATTTGTAATCATTTTGATATAAGAGCTTCCAAGTAGTCGAAAAGTTTTTACCTCATAAAATGTTCTTGTTTCAGACATTTCTTCATATTGAGCATCTGTATAGGTTCGAAATGTTGCATTTGATTTAATGGTGTGTGTCAAATCAAAAAACCTTTTATTGAATTCAGATTTATTGGAAATATAAAGTTGGATAATCTCACTAATTTCATGAATAATATCAGTTTGGGTTTCTTTAAACTCGGTAAATGCTAATAAGTCGTCCAGCTGGTCAAGCGAGCCCATTATTTCTTTTTGATATTCCTCTACAACATCTATGCTGTCATCCATTGCTGATTTGATCATTGGTTTTTTCATTTTTAGTACGAAACCTTGAATAATGGATGAAATGGTTGAAACAACATTACTTGTCTTGGAATACAAAAGAATATAAAAGATGTATGGTAGAGTAAAGATGGATCCTATGAAAAGATAAATGTAAGTATTCAACACTGAGCTTGATACTCTACCAAGTGGCTCTACATAAAACATAATTAACACTGCATGTAAGGATGCTATAATCAAAAACCAGACATAAATTAAGCTGAGCCAATCTTTTACAAATAAGTCCATCAGTTTGGGTGATGACTCAGCAGCAATGGCGATAACAATTATTAATGTTCCTAGAACCATAGCCAACACCCCACCCCAAATCTCTGGAGCAAAGTCTAATGCGATTGTTTCAGGATCAGAGAGGTCAATGTTTAATTTGTTATTGAAATATTCAGCAATGGATGGAAAATATTCATGGAATAAAATATCGGACCAGATCATTGCCACTAGTACTACAATGAACGATATGATAGTTCTATACTTAAACTGTATACTGTTTAGCTTAATTAGAGATGAATATATTTTTTTCACTTTTTGCTAATTTTCCTAATTGTCTTTTTTTCAATTAAAATATATTTAATATAATTATGTTGTCATACTAATCTATGGTTAGAATAGAAAATAAAAACTACGATGGACTTATTATTGATACAATATTCCATCTAAAAAAAAAGAAAGGTTATTTTTGAGAAATCTTGCTCTTCTTTATTACTCATTATAATTTTATATGTTTACTAACCGATATAGTGGTCACATTCACGTATGTTGGTTTTAAATTATCATTAAGTATTATCCATAAATAATAATATAAGGGGATATTATGGCAAACTGGAGTCAGCATCACGATTTAGTCTATGCTTTCGTCTGTGTATCATTTTTAGCAGATGGTGAGGTAGATGAATCTGAAAAAGAAGCTATGCGTGGCAATGTCAAGGTGATGTTGCCGGACGTGTCCGATGAAGAATATAACTCAATGGAAGCTGAGGTAATCAATAAATTTATTGAACTTGGCGATGAAAGCTCAAGGATGGACCAATATGGAATATCTTTAGAAGCCCTAAAGGGGCTGTTTACATCAGATGAGGATCGGTACAAGGTTGTGAAAAACCTTGCATATATCGCTCGTGCTGATGATTTCATCCATGAAAATGAGATGGCGATGGTCGAACAAGCTGTTAGTGGTCTTGATATGACTGATAAGGTAAAACTTGTTAAGACCGACTCTACTTTATTCGTCGATCCTACATTCTAATCAAATCAAATAATACTTTACGATAGTCCCGGAACTATTTTTCGGGGCTGTTGTATCGTGTTTTTATAAATAAGTAGGTAATATATGGAAGAACATAGAGAGAGTCAATCAACTAGGAGAGATAGTAACGATCGCAGAGATACTCATAGGCGTTTAGAACATCGAAGAAAGCAAAATTTACCTGTTGATGTTGAAAGACGTACGACTGTTGATCAGCGTACAGGATACCAAAGAAAAGGGAATCGAAGAAGCGGCCTAGATCGAAGAGAAGAAATAAAAAAAGGGCAGTAAATACTGCCCTTTTTTTATTACGCCCTTTTATTTCTTTAATGTTTTTAGCAGTATTCTCTTTCCATTCCAGATAGAAAATTATTAAGTGCTAGTAGCGCGCTATCTACAGCTGCTAAGATTTCTTTTTGTTTTTCTTTAGTATCACTCAATTCCACTAACAGATTCCTAACAACTTCACGGTGCCACTTGTCAGCATGCATGTGAACTGTGAAGAATTTCAATGTCTTTTCATCTTTAATACCGTAGAACTTTTGTAACCCATCTTTCTTTGTTTCAGATATCTCTGGCTGCATGGATTCGTAGCAATATAAGGCTGCTAATCCCACATGATACTGTTCAGATTTGGATAGACTATAAAATGTGGCTACGAGTTCTTCTATCTCCTGCATTGCTTTTTTACTTTCAACACTTTTTCTGCTATTCCCCATGCCTTCAGCAAAGCGCATCCATAGCTCAGGGTGGTTTTCTGAACCCCTTTCTTCATCAATGAGATTATCTAAAAGCATTTGTCTAGTCTTTAGATCATCACAATTTGAGTGAATAGAAGAAAGATATCTTGGGAATGAAGAAACGTGTTTAAAATATTGAGCTGAATATTCTTTTATGGCTTCATGAGATAATTCTCCTGCATTCCAAGTTTCATAAAATGGATGATTTAAAAGATGCTTGTCTTGGATTTTCTCATCTAATTGATCTATAAATGGTTTTGCTTCCATTTGTTTAACTCCCGATTTATTTATTAAATAGTTAGACCGAATATTATGATATGAAGAGCTTAACAAAAAAGGATATTAATTCAATATCTATAATAAAAATGAAAAAAGGTACCATGGGGTACCTTTTTTCATAGGATGATTATCTATTATTAACTACAGGTAGTCTCTATCAAAATTGCACAAACTTTGTAAGGATCCATGTTCGCCGATGGACGTCTATCTTCAAGATATCCATATCCATCATTAGCTGTTTGCATTGGGATTCTAATGGATGCTCCACGATCACTAACACCATATCTGAATTCTTTTATGCTACAAGTTTCATGAAGACCAGTTAATCTTTCTTCGTTGTGAGCTCCATAAACCGCTATATGCTCTTCATGCTTCTCACCTAGTTTCTTACACGCATCTTCAATTACTGCCATCCCACCATCTGCCCTCATTGATTTTGTGCTAAAATTTGTGTGAGCACCTGCACCATTCCAGTCACCCTTTACTGGTTTTGGATGGAGGGTTGCACTAACTCCATAGTCTTCAGATATTCGATAAAGAAGCCATCGTGAAATCCACATTTGATCTGCTGACTCAAGAGGTCCAAGAGGACCAATTTGATACTCCCATTGCCCAGGCATGACTTCAGCATTTATACCAGATACTTCCAGGCCAGCTTCCATACATAATTCTAAATGTTCTTCAACAATATCGCGTCCAAACACTTCATCGGCTCCTACACCGCAATAGAATGGACCCTGTGGAGCAGGGTATCCACCTTCAGGCCATCCAAGTGGATTACGCCCCTCAAACAAGGTGTATTCCTGTTCAATCCCAAACCATGCTTCTTCTCCAGAATGCTTTTCTGCTACGTTTCTTAAATGTGCTCTTGTGTTTGTTGAATGCTCTGTTCCATCAGGATTCATCACTTCACACATTACTAAAATATTATCTCCACCACGAATTGGGTCTGGTTTCATGTAAACTGGTTTTAACATGCAGTCGCTATCATTCCCATCTGCTTGATTAGTGCTAGAACCATCAAATCCCCAAAGTGGCAACTGTTCTAGTGACTCCACCGGACCTTCCATAACTTTAGTTTTAGATCGGAGTTTTTGGGTTGGCTCATGACCATCCATCCAAATATACTCTGCTTTTATTTTACTCATATTTGTTCCTTATGTTTTTTTACCCTATTGCTTCCTTACCCCGTTCATTTGTTCGGAGTCGTATACATTCTTCAATTGGAAGAATAAAAATTTTACCGCGCCCTTTATCTTTGGCTCCTTGAGCCACCTTGATTATACTATCAATAGCATTGTCAACATATTCATCATTCACTGCTATTTCTAAGCGGACCTTTTTTAGCAAGGATATTTCATGTGCAATTCCTCTATATACTTCTGTTATAGGGACCTCTTTACCTTGGCCAAGCGCATTGGAAACCGTGAACTTGTAAATTTTATTCTTTAATAACTCCTCCTTGATTTCAGGAAGTTCTTCAGGTTGTATTATAGCAATAATTAGTTTCATTTTACTCTACATTGAATATTTGGAATCCAGCATATGCTTCCATTTCATGCTCACTTATATCCAGGCCAACTATTTCTTCTTGTTCATCTACTCGTAATCCAAGAAGTTTATCAATTAAATAAAAAATCAGCATGCTTGAAGCGAGGCAAAAAACACCATATGAAATCATGCCTAATAATTGAATTGAGATACTATGATCTGTGCTAAAAATGCCTACAGCTAAGGTCCCCCATAGTCCACATATCAGATGAACAGATATAGCCCCCACAGGGTCATCAATTTTTCGTGAATCTAGATAAAGCACTGAAGATACAACTAAAAGGCCGGAAATTAGGCCTACTAATATTGATGCAGCAGGATCAATTACATCTGCCCCTGCTGTAATGCCAACTAACCCTGCTAGCGAGCCATTTAGTATCATTGAAAGATCAGGTTTATTAGATAAATACCAAGACAGAATCATCGATCCAATAATACCACCTGCAGCAGAAAGGGTTGTTGTTACAAAGACGGTTGAGACTGCCCCAGGGTTAGCGGAAAGAACAGACCCTCCATTGAACCCGTACCACCCAAACCAAAGGAGGAATACACCTATTGCTGTTAGTGGCATATTATGTCCTTTTATAGGGTGAGCACCTTTCCTGGTATACTTTCCTATTCGAGGACCAAGCACGTAAGCTCCCACTAATGCTGCCCATCCCCCTACTCCATGAACAAGAGTAGATCCAGCAAAATCATAAAATCCTAATTGATCAAGCCAACCACCTCCCCATTTCCATGAGCCTGCAATTGGATATACTATGGCAACATATAGAGTTGAAAATAAAAGGAAGCTACTTAGCTTTACTCGTTCAGCAACCGCACCAGAGACAATAGTTGCTGCAGTTGCAGCAAACATTGCCTGAAATATAAAATCAGTGTAATACGTATACCCAACATTATAAGATGGAGTATTCCAGTTTTCCCCCGGATTAAGACCAAAACCTGCAAATCCAAGCCAGTCACCTAAAATAAAATCACCTGGGTACATCAGACTAAAACCGCATAATGCATAGGTCAATAATCCTATGGCAACAATTGAAGTATTTTTGAAAAGTATGTTTACTGTATTTTTTGCTCTAGTTAGTCCTGCTTCTAGCGCCGCAAACCCAAGGTGCATAAGGAAAACAAGAATTGTGGATATCAACATCCACGTATTATTTATCGTGAAATCGGTAGTGCTCATCTAATTACTGGTTTATATCGGCAGTACAATTCCATTTTTATAAGAAGAGAGTATAATCTGAGTCTCAGTCCTTGTCACGCCTGGCCAGCTCTGGATTTTCCGCAATAGCTCTTCAAGTGTATTTGAGTTTTTTGTTGTTACAAGAAGAGTATGAGATCCGTTACCAGTCGTACTAAAACACTGTACTACTTCACTGGTTTTTTCTGCCTCAACGGTAACTTCTTTATAGTACTGAGATGACCCAGATATGACTGTTATGATAGCGGATACATCAAGACCCAACTCGCTTGGATTTAATATAGCTTGAAACCCAAGGATCACTCCGTTTTCTTGCAGCTTTCTAATGCGTTCTGTAATAGTTGGAACAGATACCTTTATTTTTTCTGCTATGTTACTCGCAGACTCGCGTCCTGACTTCTGAAGTTCACCAATTATTTTTAAATCTATTTTGTCTAATTTCAAAATTAGCGCCTTTCGCTATTGATTAAAAATATTAAGAGTTTATTAGTATAATCAATAAAAATTTAGAAAAATTTTCTTAAATAATTAAAATAAATATTTTAATTGTATTTCTTACTCATGCTTTGATACTAGCTTTTTTGTCACCTCAACTCCAATTGAATGGAATTTAGATTGATCATTCTTCTTAATTTTAAATACTAAATTG
>JAYNUL010000011.1:0-12265 GCA_038281125.1 Fidelibacterota bacterium
CTCTTTTGTCAAATATCAGGGATAAAGATATTTTATCAAAAGTTTTTAGTCAATATGAACCACAAGTTGTATTTCATGCAGCAGCTTATAAGCATGTAGCGATGCAAGAGGAATTTCCCTGGGAAGCAATAAAAACAAACGTTAATGGTACTGCTAACCTAGTCAAATTATCTTTGGAGCATAATACAGAGAAATTTATCTTAGTAAGTACAGATAAAGCTGTAAAACCAATAAACGTCATGGGTGCGACAAAACGTTTAGCTGAATTAATATGTCAAGGTGCTGATAGCTCCTATTCAACAAGATTTATGGCAGTGCGTTTTGGGAATGTACTTGGTAGCAGTGGTAGTGTGATTCCAATTTTCCAAGAACAAATCAAAGCTGGTGGACCAATTACTATAACAGATCCTGACATGGAAAGACACTTTATGTCTGTTCCCGAGGCCGCACAATTAATTATTCAAGCTGGTAGTATTGGTAAGGGAGGAGAAGTTTTTGCTTTAGATATGGGTCAGCCAATTAAAATTCTTGATATTGCAAATGAACTTATTAGGCTCTCAGGATTGGAACCAGATATTGATATACCAATAAGTTTTATTGGTGCACGTCCTGGGGAAAAACAAAATGAAGAATTGGTTCATGATGCCGAAACGATACAAAAGACTTTGCATGATAAAATTTTTAAGATTCGATCGACTTTGAATGAAGACATTTTAAAAAGTATAACTAAGAGAATTATGGGAAATGAATTGAGTGGCAATGAGTTTAACAATAATGAAATAAGGTCTACATTAGCAAGTCTTGTGCCAGAATACACTCCATTAGATAAAGATAATACAGATCCAATTATTTTAAATGTTAAGCCAGAAGTTGAAGCCTAACAAATAAAATTTTTCGAAAATAGATTAAAAAGAGCTCCTTTTTGGAGCTCTTTTTAAATGTTGAAGGTTGGTTGTTTAGTTTTTTAACTCATAAATTTATATTATAAAAATATGCCATTATTATCAATAGATCCATCCACAAATCAAGAAATTGCATCTTATGATGAATATTCTGATCCTGAAGTAAGTGATATAATTCAGGCTGTTAATTTATCGCAGACTAATTGGAATAATGTAAATCTAGAATTTCGATTAGATTGCTTAAGTGAAATGATTGGAGTATTAAAAGATGGAAAAATTGAATACTCACGTTTAATGGCATATGAAATGGGGAAGCCTATATCTCAAGCTGAGAGTGAAATAGACAAATGTATTTGGCTGTGTGAATATTATTTTGAAAATGCTGCAGGTTTTCTTAGAGATGAAATAATTAGTGGTAATGCTCAAAAATATATTATCACAATACAACCGCTTGGTATTATTCTTGGTATCATGCCGTGGAACTTTCCCTTTTGGCAGGTTTTTCGATTTGCTATTCCAACGATTATTGCAGGTAATGGAGCTATTTTAAAGCATGCTTCAAATGTTCAAGGCTGTGCCTTTGCAATAGAATCATGTTTTAAAAAAGCAGGCTTTCCAAGCGATATCTTTCGGAACATATCAGTTTCTGGTAAAAATACCGAAAATGTAATAAAAGATCCTCGAATTGCAGCTGTTACGATTACTGGAAGCACTCCAGCTGGACGATCAGTAGCAAAGGTTGCTGGTGAATATCTAAAAAAAACCGTTTTAGAATTAGGTGGTAGTGATCCATATATAATTCTTGATGATGCTGATCTTGAAAAAACTGTAGACGCTTGTATCAATGGCAGAATTTTAAATGCAGGCCAGAGTTGCATTTCAGCTAAGAGGATAATAGCCACAAAGCGTGTCTACTCTTCCATTTTAGATAGATTAAAAGATACTTTACCAAAAAAAATCATGGGTGATCCTAGGGATAATGTAGATATTGGTCCCATGGTGTCGTTATCTGCTAGAGACGAGGTGCATATGCAGGTAACTAATTCAATCAATTCCGGTGCTTCGCTTTTACTAGGTGGCTTCATACCTGAATTAGCGGGTGCTTTTTATCCAGTAACTCTTCTTGCTGGAGTTAAACCCGGTATGGTAGCATTTGATGAGGAGATCTTCGGCCCTGTGTTTTCACTAATTATGGCAGAGGATGAGGAAGATGCCATTAACCTAGCCAATAATACTCCATTTGGTTTAGGTGCTGCAATTTTTACAAATGATATTGAAAAAGGAGAAAACATAGCTAAAACAAGAATAAATGCAGGTGCATGTTTTGTCAATGATTTTGTAAAATCAGATCCTCGAGTCCCATTTGGTGGAGTAAAAGAATCAGGATATGGAAGAGAACTTTCAATTCACGGTATGATGGAATTTGTAAATATTAAAACTGTTTCTATATCGAATGTTTAGTTATATAAAAATTAAACACTATCTGTTATTCATCTTTTTTTTCATCCTTTCCAATAATTATTCTACTGCTAGAGAAAATAAACTCTTTTGGGATGGCCTCGATTGGAACCGAATCACAAAATCTGTTGATTATAACAATGAACAAACTTTTAAAATTAAGAGGGCTTACCTCAATGGAGTCTTGGACGGTAGACTAAATTATTATTTAAAAACATGGAGTAATGACAAGGAACTGGCAGATGAAGTTTTTAACGAGACTGTTGATTACCTTACTATCAGAGAATTAATTAAAAATCTTGATTATTTTTATCAAGATCCACTTAATAGATACATTCCTATCCCTTCGGCAATCTTGATATCAAATATGTATGCAGAGAGAGTTCCTATAGAAAATATTGAGATATATATTGAGTCAACAAGAAGGTGGATTAATGATCTCATTCTTGATCTTGACACTTTAGATTATGGTAAACTTTTAGAAGATAAGTTAATAAAGCACAATAAAAACTGATCTAATCAATACGGATGAAACCAGATTTTGAATGCCATGCAAACACACGATTCTCTCCTGAAAATTTCACCTTTGAAATATTGAATTCATAAATTGAGGGTTTTTCTGCAGTTAGGTTGTACGATATTGATTTAGAAGTTGAAAACCCTGTTTGTAATGCAGGCTCATAATTATATATCAAAACCATCCTTTTTTCACTTATCATAACCCTATCAGCAGAATATTCGGTAATAAACCCCTCCAGGTAGTCCACGGGTCGGCCAATGTGATTAATAACCTCAACATTTACTATTATCTTAGCGTCATCAATTACTCTTGGTCTAATATCAATTGTGAATGGTACTTTACTTTCTGCAAATAATGAACATATCAACAAAAGTATTACGAAATATTGTTTCATATTATCAAAATTGGGTTGAAAATTTTTAAGACAAAAGAAAAAGGTTAATCATATTTTAAAGTCCATATTTTTTAAAAACTTTAAGAGCACATCAATCAAAAAGGCAACTTCCCTCATTCCTATCTTATTTTCAATTCTGATCGCGCAATCAACAATCGGAGAATGGGAGGCATTAACCTCAGTTATTGAATTCCGTGAGATTACATTCATTGAAAACAACCTATACGCAGCAACAGGTGGAGGTATTTATGAAATCAATGATGAAAATGATTTTTATGTGCATACAACTCTTGATGGTCTCAAGGGAGTTGACCTATCAGTAATTGCAGTTGATTTTAGATCAAACCTTTGGATTGGGGGGAAAAGTCCTTTTGGGTTTTTGCAGATTTATGATGCTAAAAATAAACAGTCTATTGCTACTTTTGATTTTGGGTTAAGTGAAATAATAGATATTCAATTTATCAATGAAACCTGCTGGGTTTTGTACCGTAATGGACTAGAAGAAGGTTTAATGAAGTTTGTATATAACAATAAATGGGAATATCGTGACTCCTACAGAAATTTTCTACCTTCAGCCGGTCAAATAAATTGTTTCACAGTAAGTGATTCATTGGTTTACCTGGGTATGGCCAATGGATTATATAGTGGAAATATGATAAGCAACTTAAAAGATCCAAATAATTGGACACTTGAAATAGCAGATTTCAATGATGAGGTAACCTCTATGCTATTAACAAGTGAGATTTTATCATTTACTACTAACTTTGAAATTTATAATTATGAAATACTAACAGGATCTTTTTCCCAGGAGGAGAATATTCCTGATTTTGAAATGCTGGATAATATTTTTGTTTCATCCAAAGGGAAGTGGTATACAGAAGGAAATAAAATCTATTTGAAAAATGAATCAGAAAATCAATTAATATCCGAAAAGTATGAGGTATCGAATTTTATATACAAAAACGAACAGCTATTTGCTTGTTCTAAAGAAGGATTAATTATTATCGAGGAAAACGATTCTAATTTCAAAGTTCAACGACTAATCCCGAATACTCCCTCTACGGGAAGTTTTTCCGCCATAACAGTATTGGAAGATGGCCGCTTAGTTGGAGGTAGTGGTAGTGGTATTTCAATTTATAATGGTATCGGATGGAGAAATATCCTTGAGGTTAAGACTAGTGGCACCTTATCAGTAGGTGATCATTCAGAATTTAATTATTTTACTGCAGATACTGTCGGATATGATTTTGGTGAATATATTGCAGACATAGAACAAGGTCCTGATGGACTCGTTTATTGTGCAATTCGAGGCTCTAGGGTCTACTCAGGTAATCCTCCAAGATGGAGTGGGGGAGTAATCATTATTGATGTTGATGATCCTAATAATATTACAACGATTGACACAACATTTCTTAGCTATCATACCTCCTCAAATAATTCTATTCCTTATCAAGTAACCGTTGATATTGAATTTGACAATGAAGGTAATCTTTGGATTGTCAATCCATATTGTATAAATGGTAATAACCCAATACACGTAAGATCTTTAAATGGAACATGGAAACATTTTGGGTCATCAGAAACATCTACCAAAATCAGTCAATCTCCATCATCAATTGTTTTTGATACTTGGGGGAGGTCTTGGGTATCTGCATTCCAGGCTGAAGAAGCTAATTTAGGAATATATCCAAACGGTGGGATTTCGGTTTTAACATATGAAGGAAATGCTTATGAGCCAATGGACTTTTTTTGGAATATTATTAATTATTCAGGCACGGTTTGGAGCTTAGGATTAGCTAATAATGACAGGTTATACTATTTAACTCCATCTGGTCTTAACTATTATGATTTACAAAATAATTATAACCCAGTAATTCGTGAAAATTTATATTCTTATTTCCCAAATATATCATTTGGAGATGGCTCAGGAATATCAGTCGATTCACATGGAAATATTTGGACATTTTCCCCTACTCAAGGCATACACGTTTTGTTGGACAATACAGCTTATTGGCCAGACATAAATGGATTTAGGACAAGCAATAGTCCAATTTTATCAGATGAAGTCAGAGACATTGACTTTGATAATAAAAGAAATCTTGCATACATTGCTACAAGTAAGGGTGTTAACATATTAAGAATACCGTTCGGGAATCCCAAAACTGACTATTCAAACGTAAAAATATTTCCAAGTCCTTTTCATATACCATCCCATAAGCAAATGACAGTTAGTGGCGTTATTTATGAGTCCTCTATGATGATCACTACTCTAAGTGGTAAAGTAGTAAGGCATATTAAAACTTCAGGGGTGGAAAATGATGGTGACCAAATATCCTGGGATGGTAGGGATTCAAATGGTGATTATGTTTCAACCGGGGTCTATTTACTACTCATTTATGGTAAAGATGGCTCTCGCCATGAAGAAAAGGTCACAGTAATAAAAAAGTAAATAAATTATCTTGGTCTAGCAAAATCTCCATACAAGCCAAAACTGTCTTCAAATTCACCTGCGATAGCCTTTATCATCTTAACTCTATCTTGGTGCCTGAGAAATGCGCTTTTCATCGCAACAATAGTAATCTCTCTAAAATCTTTCAAACTGAATTGATATAATCGATGTGCAAGAAAAAATTCCTCCGTAAGAGTTGTATCAGAAATCAGGCGATTATCTGTGTTTAAAGTAACTCGCATACCTTTTTGATAATAATATTTTAAAGGGTGATAATGTAGGGAACGTACACTCCTTGTCTGCCAGTTAGACGTAAGGCATATTTCTAAGGTAATACGATGATCTATGACATAGTCCATCAAGTTTTTATCTTCTTTTAATCTTGTCCCGTGTCCTATCCTATTTGCGCCACATTGATGTATTGCCTGATGTATAGATGGTGGCCCATATGCCTCCCCAGCATGAATAGTGGCATTAACATTATTATTTCTTATTAAATAAAATGCTTCTCTGTGTTCTTTTGCAGGGAAATTTTCTTCAGAGCCCGCAAGATCAAAACCTACTACTCCACGGTTTTTATACCTAACTGCAAGATCTGCTAATTTTAATGATGCCTCTGGTGAAATATGTCTTATGCCGCAAACAATAATTCCTGATTTTACACCAAAATCTTTTTCTCCTCTTTTTAACCCCTTAAGCACAGACTCAACAGCTTCTTCCAAAGCCATGCCTTTCTTGGTATGTAGTATTGGAGAATAGCGTACTTCAATATAACGAACATTCTCCTTTGATACATCTTCAATCAGTTCATAAGCAAATCTGGAAAGTGCTTTGGGTGTCTGCATAACGCATAACGAAATATCAAACCTTTTTATATAGTCTTCAAGAGAGCCGCGATTTTCACCGATTTTAAAGTAGGCAGTTAAATCATCATAATTTTTAAATGGTAGCTTTATATTATCAATTTTTGCTTGATCTAAAATTGAACTAACTCTCAAGCTACCATCTAGATGGCAGTGCAACTCTACTTTAGGTAATTGTAAAAGTAGTTCTTTCGAAATGGATTTCATGCAAATTAATTTTGTATTGCACTTTTTTTATACAGCCACCAAATCACACCCGCCGCACTTAAAAATGTGATCCCAGTAACAAAAACTGGTTGGAGACCGAGGTTTATACTTGTTATACCAGCACTTGCAAATAGTGCTAGTAAAATTCCCATCAATGATTCTCCTGCAATTAATCCTGAAGATAACAGAACGCCATTTTGTAGCACATGATCATCTGTATTTGCTAGTTTAGATCTTTTTGTTAAAAAATATGCAATCAAACCACCAATTAAAATTGGCGTAGAAAGTCCAAACGGTAGATACATTCCAACAGCAATGGGCATGAGATGAAGTCTAAATCCGCCTGGTTTGTTTTTATCAAATAAAAAATAATCTAAGGTTAGTATTAGAATACCTAAAACAGCTCCAATGGCTACCATGTCCAATGGAAGGTTTCCATCTCCAAAAAACCCATTTGCTAGACTAGCAAACAAACCAGCCTGAGGTGCTGCAAGCTCTCTTCCTCCAATTCCTCCAGGAGTATTTTCATGGAGTAATTGAAGTATAGGTGCCATCACTAGTGAGGCAACGCCAACGCCGATTATTTGCATGATTTGTTGCCTGTAGGGTCTTGATCCAACTATTTGACCGGTTTTAAGATCGTTACATACATCTCCTGATGTACAAGCAGCACAACAAACAATTGCAGCGACTCCAAGAGTTGCTACCATTCCTTCAGTACCAGAAAAGCCAAAAACATAGAGCATCCCTCCCGTAAACAATACTGCCGTTATTGTCATTCCCGATACTGGAGAATTAGAATTCCCCACTAATCCAACTATATAGGAAGCTACAGCAGTAAAGAAAAAAGCCATTATAATCATTATGAAAGTCGTTAATATGGTAATTCCAGTACTACCAGTTATATTATAATAAACAAATCCAACTAGCAATACAGCTAGTAAGGAAAATATGTTTATGGCACTTGCTGGAAGGTCCCGCTGGTTCTTAGGAATTTCATTTTGATTATCGCCCTTTTGGGTATCAATAAGGATTTTTATAGCATCAGCTAAACCTTTTCTAACCTTTAATATTGAAGCCAATCCACCAATTACCATGGCTCCTACACCAATATATCTAATTTTTGTTGACCAAAGTGTGGAAGCTCCATGTAATGGATCTTCAGCAAATTCAAGCCCGCTTCCTAGCAATGGTATTCCTACTAGCCATCCTAAAAATCCTCCGATAAAAATAAGAACTGCAATATTTAATCTCACAATAAAACCAACTGCTAATAATGCTGGTGAAATATCTCCTCCAAAAAAGAAGATTCTATTTCCAACTAAAACTGCTCCTTCTAAAACCCCTTTTAATACTCCAAAAAACGAAATTAGGATTTTAAATAATCCACCAATAAGGGTTCCTTTTACAACCAAACTCGCACTATTTGCGCTGCCTATTCCTTGCCCGGCTTCAAGCACTGACGCGCAAGCCAAACCCTCTGGATATTGAAGGTTATCTTCATTCCTAACAATAAATACTTTTCTCATCGGTATCATAAATAAAATACCTAATAAACCACCAGTGAATGCAATTACAGTGGTAAGCATCATATTAAACTCTTGCCATACTCCAATGAGGATCAATGCAGGCATTGTGAAAATGATACCTGCTGCTAGTGATTCACCTGCAGATGCAGCGGTCTGGATTTGATTTGCCTCAAGGATAGATCCTGCACCTGATTCCTTGTTTAATGCTCTTATTTGCCTCAACATTACCATTCCAATCACTGCCGCTGGGATAGAAGCCGAAACTGTCATACCTGCTTTTAAACCTAAGTAAACATTAGCTGCCCCCATTACCACTGATAGAAAAACTCCAATCAAAATTACTCTTAGGTTTAATTCTGGTAGACTGGAAGAATGCTCTGACATTTTTTACTCCTTCTAAATTTTTAATAATGGAAACTTAATTTCACACCAAATTGGCCTAAAGAGCACTTTAAAAAATAGATAAGTTTAATTTATATTTGAAGTAGTCAGGGGTGCTGTTATTTGTCTAATGGCTGAGAATAAACCCATTGACCTGAACTGGATAATGCCAGCGTAGGGAGTTAATTATGTATTACAAATCTCATTTATATATCATTTTTTACTTTTCTTTTTCCTACTTGTTTTCACAAATAACAGGAAATGTAGTTGATTCTAAAACTGGTGAACCATTGCCTTCAGTTAATGTGGTTAGCGGTGAAAAGGGAATATCAACTGATGCTAATGGTATCTTTAGTATTGAAGTCACTGCAGAGGAGCCACTTATATTTTCTCATGTAGGGTATGAAACAATATCAAAAAAAGCAAAAAATGGTATGGTAATCCGTCTAGTTTCAAAACTAATTGATGTTAATGAGATTGTGGTTTACAGTGGTTTAGATGAGGAATCCATTCATAAATCAGGTCACAATGCATCTGTTATCGGCCAAAGTGAACTCAAAAGATTATCCTATGACCACTTTCAAACCTTAACCAATCAAGTTCCCAACCTTAATTGGGCGGGAGGAACAAGTAGGCCAAGATATTTTCAAATACGTGGTATTGGAGAGAGGAGTCAATATTTTGGTGAAGGTGCTCCCAATTTTTCAGTAGGTTTTATCTTAGATGACATTGAATTAAGCGGTTTAGGGATGCTTGGAAACCTCTTTGATTTGAATCAGATTGAAGTTTTTAGAGGACCAATGTCCTCAGTATTTGGTACAAATTCCTTGGCTGGTTTAATTAGTCTTAGATCAAACAATCCAGGTGATACTCTAAGATTAAAATCTTTGCTTAGCAGTGGAACCGACAACTATTTATCCCTGGGAACTTTGTTAAACCTGCCAGTAAACAATAAGCTTCAGTTTCGTTTTTCAGGCTCAATTCTCCAATCAGATGGTTTTAGATATAATAAATTCAGAGAGTCGAGTGATTCGAATAAAAAGGATGAGCAATTTATTAGAGTAAAATTAAATTATGAACCTTTGAAAAATTTCAAAGTACTGGGTACTTTTATCTATGCTGAATTAGATAATGGTTATGATTCCTGGGCTCCAGACAATAATACGGATTATAATACCTATTCAGATAATAACGGTGAAGATAGCCAGAAAACATTTGGTGGCTCAGTTCGTATTAACCTAAACAGCAGCTATAAATATAAGTTTACTAGTATATCAGCATATACTAAAACAAACTTAATCCACTCATATGACGGCGACTGGGCAAATGATCAATACTGGTACAGTAATCATGGGTATGATTCTCAGGTAGAAGGGTGGTCATATGAATTTTTTGATAAGAACGACAAAGAAAGAATAAGTACGTCACAAGATTTTCGTTTGTCATTTCATGACCTCATCCTTGGCGTCTTTTATAAAAATTTAATTGAATCAGATGAAGCAAATGGATACCTTTTCGGAGGACTATCCAATAGTGCGAAGAGTCAATATGATTTTGGGGTTTATTCAGGATATTTTAAATATGATTGGAAAATTAATCCAAAAATTAAATTAACTACCAATTATCGTCTTGAAAAAAATACTATTGACTATTCTGGCCAATCAGAGGGTATGGACTACTATTACAACACAATTGATTTACCAAATGTGAAACATAGCAATAGCTTTTTTATGAATGGTTATAGGGCATCTATTATTATCAAGAAAACCCAATCTCTGAACTATTTTGGAAGTATTGCAAAGGGCTATAAATCAGGAGGTGTAAATCAGCAACCTTATATCAATGACAAAAACCGTAATTATGGCCCCGAAGAGTTAAGTACCCTTGAATTTGGTATAAAGTATTTTTCTGATAAAATTTATACAAATATAAATCTATTCCATGGGCTTAGGGCAAATCAGCAAATATCAATTTCTAGTCAACAGATTGAAGGAGATCCAAATAGTTTTATCTTTTTCACAAGTAATGCAGGTTCTGGGACTATAGGTGGAATTGAACTTGAAAGTAAAATAAAGTTCAACCAGAATACTGCCATTAATATATCTGGATCACTTTTGGATTCATGGGTAGATAAGTTTACATACACTATAGAAAGTGATGAGCTGGCAATTGGTGGCAGTAGAGAGGCAGCTATGGCTCCAAAAATAAGTGGCTCTATAAATATGCAGCACAGAAATACTTGGGGATATGAAAGTATTTTAAAGATTAGTTATAAAAGTAATTACTACTATTCAGATAGTCACAATGAACAATCCAAGGCATACACAGTAACAGATCTTTCAGTTGCAAAAGAAGTAGGTAAAAATTTTATTTTCACCCTATGGGGTACAAATATTCTTGATGAAAGATACTCGACCCGTGGATTTTACTTTGGACTTATTCCACCTGATTACCCTGATCAGTTATTTGAGAGCTATGCAGATCCTCGACAAATTGGTATAAGGATAACAAACAAATTTTAATTAGCTATACCTTATAAATTTTAATTTCTTATTTAATTAAGTACTTTTAAAAATATGTTTGGGCAAATAACAGAACAATTTCAATCGATTTTCAAGAATATTAGAGGTTTGGGAAAAATCACAGATTCAAATATTTATAGTACTGTGAGGATGATTCGTAGAACATTGATTGATGCAGATGTGAATTTCAAAGTAGTGAAATCATTCATATCTAGAATAGAGGATAAAGTAATTGGCACAACTGTTCTGAATTCAATTAAACCAGGAGAGCAGTTCATCAAAATTATTAGAGACGAACTGGCTATCCTTTTAGGTTCTGGAAAGAAGGATCTGGAGCTGAAAAGTTATCCATCCATTATACTATTAGCAGGCTTGCAAGGTGCTGGTAAGACAACCTCTGCTGGTAAATTAGCATTAATGCAGAAAAAGGCAGGTAAATCTGTATTATTAGTTGGAGCAGATATTTACAGGCCAGCAGCTGTTGAGCAGCTTCAAACTATTGGTAAACATATTGAAGTGCCGGTTTTTAAAACAGAAAGTAAAGATTCTCTAAAAATATGTAAAGAGGCAATTAAAAAGGCTAAGTCATCAAATATTGATTTGGTAATTATTGATAGCGCAGGGAGGCTTCATGTTGACGAAATAATGATGAAAGAATTAAATGATATTTCAAATCAGCATACACCAGATGAGATACTATTTGTTGTTGATGGTATGACAGGACAGGATGCGGTTAAATCATCTATTGTTTTTAATGATTCTTTAAAATTAAGTGGGATAATCTTAACTAAAATGGATGGAGATACAAGGGGCGGTGCTGCAGTATCCATCAAAGAAGCAACAGGCGTGCCTATAAAATTCATAGGAAACTCAGAACGCCTTGAAGGTCTCGAAATATTTGATCCAGAAAGAATTGCTAATCGAATTTTAGGTTATGGGGATATTGTATCATTAGTTGAGAAAGCACAAACTGTATTTGACGAAAAAGAATCAAATAGGATTAATAAAAAAATTGTTAGCAATTCATTTGATTTAAATGA
>JAYNUL010000011.1:12365-23410 GCA_038281125.1 Fidelibacterota bacterium
AAGAATCAAATAGGATTAATAAAAAAATTGTTAGCAATTCATTTGATTTAAATGATTTTAGAATTCAAATTAAACAATTGAAAAGAATGGGACCCATAAATCAGATACTTAGTCTGATGCCTGGAATGAATAAAAAAGCAATGAAAAATTTTAATATGGATGATCGACAAATTAGTTGGACTGAAGCTATAATTAGTTCAATGACAATAATTGAAAGGAAATATCCTGAAAAAATAAATGGAAGCCGTAGATTACGCATAGCAAAAGGTAGTGGAAGAACAGTACAAGAGGTCAATTCATTACTAAAAAACTTTTTTCAATTGAAAAAAATGATGAAAAAAATGAAAAATTTTGACAAGCTTAAATTGCCGAATATGGTTAATTTTAGATAATATTAATTAAGGGAGTATTACATTGGCGACAAAAATAAGACTGAAGCGAATTGGCAGAAGAAATAGACCGTTTTATAGAATGGTTGCGATGGACTCACGCAATCGTCGTGATGGTGCAGCTATTGAAGAATTAGGTTGGTATAATCCAATAGATTCAAATCACTCATATGATTTAAAGGATGAAAGAATATTACACTGGTTAGGTGAAGGTGCTCAACCAACAGATGCAGCAAAAAAGTTACTTCGCCGTGCTGGATTGAGCCATCGTTGGCATCTTATGCAACAGGGCATGGATGGATCTGATCTTGAAAAAGAAATGAAAAAATGGGAATTGAATCGAGAAGACGTTCTTAAAAAGCGTGCTGAAAAGCAAGAGCAGAAAGCAAAAGTAGTAGCAAAGAAAAATAAAGTAGAAGCTGCAGAAGCAGTTACAAGTGACTCTGGCGATGCTTCTACAAATGATGAGGGTCCGAATGAGGATCAGCTTGGTGAAAATATACCAGAACAACCTGAAGGCAATGATATAGATGAATCTTCTCAGGAAGAAGAATAAGGTTTAAAATATTATATTAGTCAGTTAGAAAAATGGAGGACGCTATGTTAGAGTTCATTGAGCAGGCAATAAAACTGCTGGTTGATAAACCAGATGAGGTAAAAGTTGATATTGTTGAAACCGAGCAACGTATTATCTATGAATTAACGGTTGGGGAAGGTGATTATGGTAAGGTCATAGGGAAAAGTGGAAGAAATATCTCTGCAATACGTACTTTGGTTTTTGCCATAAATGCAAAAGAGGGTGGTAAAAGAGCAAGGCTTGACGTTATCGACTAAATGAAGATATGTATTCATCCAATAGCAATGATTACTAAGACTTCAGGTTTAAACGGAGATGTTAGGCTACGTCCATTGTCAAGATACTTTGAAGAGCACATAGAAAGTAACAGACTCATGCTCGGGGTTTCTTTAGAGAACTCTGAAGTAGTACGCCTTGAATTAATTACGGGGCTTGGTAAAAAGCGAAGATTTAAATTTCGCGGGGTTGATAATGTTAAAGATGCTAAAAGCATTGTTGGCAAAACTCTTTATGCCCAGACCGATACTGATGATGATATTAATTTAATTAGTAAAAATATTATTGGATATAATGTTGTGACAAATACTGGTCTTCTTGTCGGAGAGCTTACAGATGTTATGTGGTTACCAAGTAATGATGTATATGTTATTAAAAATGGTAAAAAAGAATATTTAATACCAATAATTCCTGAGGTGATCAAAAAATTAGATCATTCTCAAATGACTATATTTATATCCCCAATGGATGGTCTCTTGGATTGAAAAAGATAGTAATTATTACTCCTGTCCCAGAAGTAATTAAAGTCTTAATAGAAAATAGTATCATTAGAAAATCTATTGATAACCATGTTGCATCTATTGAAGTAATTAATCTCAGAGATTTTGGTATCGGGAACTACAAACAAATTGATGATTCTCCATATGGTGGTGGAAGCGGGATGGTAATGATGGCAGAGCCACTAATAGGTGCGACCGAAAAGGCATTAGATTTTGTAGGACGTTCATCGGATGTAGAAATAATCTATCCTTCTCCACAGGGGAAATTGTGGAATCAGGATTTAGCAAAAAAAATTAGTCAAACAGATAAAATGATCTTTATATGTGGTCATTATAAAGGTATAGATCAAAGAGTAATTGATAAATATGTTACAAATCAATTCTCTGTGGGTGATTATGTTTTAACGAATGGTGAACTACCGTCAATGATGATGCTAGATAGTGCCTTGAGGCTAGTTCCTGGAGTACTGAATAATATTGAATCTGCTTTATCTGATACTTTTTCATTGGGCTTATTGGATTACCCTCATTATACTCAGCCCCGAATTATTGATGATAAAGAAGTCCCTGAGGTATTAGTTAGTGGACATCATGAAAAAATTGAATCATGGAGACAAAGCCATCGAGAGAGTCGTACGAGAGATAAACGACCAGATCTTTGGGAGAAGTACAAAAAAATAAGAAAATCGGAATAAGGTTATGAATAAACTACATGAGATTACAAAGGACTATTTAAAAAATGATATCCCTGAATTTGATTCAGGCGATACAGTTTCTGTTAATGTTCGAGTTAGAGAAGGTAATAAAGAACGTGTTCAAAAGTACGAGGGAGTTGTAGTTAGCAGAAGAGGGGGCAAAGGTTTGGATGCATCTTTCACAGTCAGAAAAGTGACTAATGGTGTAGGCGTAGAAAGAATCTTTCCTTTACATTCTCCTATAATTTCTTCAATTAATGTTAAACGTCGAGGTAAAGTGCGTCGTTCAAAACTTAATTATCTCCGAAATGTTACTGGTGCTAAAGCCGCTAGAATCGAAGAAAAAAGATAAGTTTAAATTTCAAACATATTAAAACCTCTTGCTGATTTTATTATATTGGTAAGAGGTTTTTTTTAAAAAATCAATACAACTTCTAGTTTGAATAATTAGTTCATTAATTATTTGTTATATCTAAAAAGATAATCCCAAATCACTTGGACATCTGATTCGGAATTAAGAACTTTTAACCAAATATGAAAAAAAGTAATCTAAAAGATCTACCATCAGTAAATAAGGTGTTGATTGAATTAAATGACTCTGTATCTGTCCATGATGATTTTTTAAAAACTCTCATTAATAGAGCGATAAATAAATATCGAAACAAAATTAAAAATAACGAGTTATCAATGGGTCCGTCTGAATTACTTTCTAATATTACTGAAATGGTGATAAAAGATTCATCTCGTAGCCTCGTCAATATTATTAATGGAACTGGGATTGTTTTACATACTGGATTTGGAAGAGCTCCATTTGATTCAAAACTACTAAAAAGTATTGCAAAGCGTTTAGATGGTTATGTCAATTTAGAATTTGATTTGGACTCCGGTAATCGTGGAGATAGACAATCACACGTAAGAGATCATTTAAGCTCGATTTGTGGAAGTGAATCATCGCTTTGTGTAAACAATAATGCTGCTTCAGTAATGCTATCAATTAATGAAATGGCTTTTGAGGGAGAGGTAATTGTATCAAGGGGGCAATTAGTTGAGATAGGTGGTTCATTTAGAATTCCAGACATTATAAAAAAAAGTGGTGCCATTCTTAGAGAAGTAGGAACGACCAATAGAACACATTTTAGTGATTATAAAAAAGCAGTTTCGAAAAAAACAAAATTGATCTTATGGGTTCATACCAGTAATTATGTTGTAAAAGGATTTACTCGTTCTGTCCCGCTATCTGATTTAGTTCAACTAGGGAGAAGTAAAAATATTCCTGTAATGGTGGATTGGGGAAGCGGTGCTATCCTTGATATGAAATCACTTGGTTTGGCTAATGAAATGCCAATAAGGACTATTATGAGTGACAAACCAGACATCCTAACATTCTCTGGAGATAAATTAATTGGAGGGCCTCAATCTGGCATTATTATTGGTAAAGAAAAATGGATAAATGCGATGCAAAAAAATCCATTATATAGAGTTATGAGGTCCGATAAAATAACTTTAGGTTTATTAGAAGAAATTTTAAGATCATATCCCTCTAATTATTTTACAAAAGATAATCTATCCCTCAGGATGCTTACAACAAAGCGTAGTACGCTTGCAAACCGTGGTAAAAAAGTTATTCAAGGATTAACAAAGAAAAAAATAAAGGACTTTAATATCGTACTTGAAAATTCAAAAGTAGAGGCAGGAAGTGGTTCTTTGCCTGAAAATCCAATCGAAAGTATGGCATTATCCTTTAGCCATAAAAATATTTCACCCAATGAACTTGCTAGAAAATTTAGAAGTGGTAGAATCCCAGTAGTGGGCTATATCAAATCAAATAAGTTTATTATCGATCTAAAAGCCATATTACCAAACCAGTTGCTCAAATTAAAAACTGCAATTAAAGAAATATGAAATGCAGCAAATAGTTGTTGGTACGGCAGGTCATATCGACCATGGTAAAACTACTCTGGTGAGGGGACTAACTGGATATAATACTGATCAATTGGTTGAAGAAAAAAAAAGAGGGATGACAATCGACTTGGGGTTTGCACATTTAAATGATTCTGTCACCATAATTGATGTACCTGGTCATGAAAAATTCATAAGGAACATGGCCGCTGGTGCTGCAAATATTCACTTTGGATTAATTGTAATCGCAGCTGATGATGGTATAATGCCTCAAACAATTGAACACCTTGAAATACTTACTTTGTTGGGGGTGAAAAGTGGGTGGGTAGCTATTACGAAGATTGATATCGTAAAAGATGAGGAGTGGATTGATCTTGTTGAATTAGATATTCAAGATTGCCTTGCATTACGGGGTTTTAATGCTTTCTCCATACACAGAATTAATAATTTAAATGGAAATGGATTAAATAAATTAAAGTCAGATATTGAAAATATTGTAAATGAAAAAGTACCTTACTCTGATTCAGAATATTTTCGCTTATTTATTGACCGAGTATTTAGTAAAACTGGCTTCGGTACCGTTGTGACTGGAACAGTAGTAAACGGTAGGATAGAGCAAGGTCAAGAGGTTGAGGTATTACCATTAAAAGCTAAAGCCAAAATCAGAGGCATCCAATCACATGGAGGAAGTACTGAGGCAATACAAACTGGTGATCGTGCAGCTTTGAATATATCAAATATAAAATTAAGCGATCTCCGACGAGGACAGACTCTATGCTACCCAGGAATATTAAAACCTACCAAAAATGTTATTGTTAGAATAAAGATGGTTCAATCAACAAGTTGGGAAATAAAAAATAACCAAAGACTTAGGTTCCATTTTGGGACCTCAGAGGTTATAGGAAGGATAAGAACATATAACTCTAAAGTTGTAAAAAAAAGTAAATCATCAAATGCGATGGTAATCTTAGAGTCTCCGGTTGCAACTGCTTTGGATGATAAATTTATTATCAGATCCTATTCACCAATGGAGACAATTGCAGGAGGTTTAGTTTTAGAAACCAACCTAATAGCTCCATGGTTTAAGATAAAAGATTTATTAATGAATATCCCTTTAGATCCAGATAAGCGTTTTAGGTTTTTGGTAGAGTACAATTGGAAAAGACCAAAATCCTCAAAGTTTTGGGAAATGAAATTTTTTAATTCAATACCCAAAATTAAAATTTTAAAAAATGATGAATTAGAGTTATCAAGCGAGAATTTATTATTCTCAAAGAAGAAAAAAGAAAATGCAAAAGATGAAATAAACAACTTTTTTTTGAACTCTTATGCAAAAAATCCATTTAGAAAAGTCATTGCACTTGAATCTGTTAAAAATGCTCTTTTATTTTCAGACAATTGGCTGAAAATCATTATAGGTCAAATGATTTTGGATGATGATATTATTGAATGTCAAGGAGGATACGCATTAAATAAATACAAAATAGAACTATCTGAAGAGGATAAAAATAGTATTAATTCCATAGAGGAAGTTTTAAGGAAGCATAGAAACCAGCCTATTTCATTAAATTACGTAATAGAAGCAACTAGGTATAACCCTAAAAGAGTTGGAGACCTAATACATGTCTTAATTGAAAATGGTAAGGCTGAATCCCTAGGTGACAACCTTTTTATGCATATTGAGCACTTAGAGCATCTTAAAAAAATTATAAATGAATATTTTAAAGACGAAGATTCTCTGAATATCTCAGATTTTAAAAAGCTTACAGGTTTGACTAGAAAAACAGCTATACCATTACTCGAATATTTAGATAGGAAAAAATATACCATTCGTTCTGGAGATGTCAGAATAATGGGGGAAAAAAATGAAAAAAGAAATTGAATCCAATACGCCAGTCATGAAGCAGTTTCTTGAGGTTAAAGATAAGTATAATGACTCCATTGTTCTTTTTAGAATGGGAGACTTTTATGAAACGTTTTTAAATGATGCTATTCTTGCATCTCAAATTTTGGGAATAGTTCTAACAAAAAGAGCAAATGGAAAAGCAGCAGATGTTGACCTTGCGGGTTTTCCGCATCATGCTTTGGATAATTACTTACCAAAATTGGTAAAGGCTGGTCACCGTGTTGCAATTTGTGAACAGGTTGAAGATCCGAAAATGGCTAAAGGCATTGTTCAAAGAGAAGTTGTTGAGGTTGTTACTCCTGGTACTCTGACAAGCGATCGAATTCTAAATGATCGTTCAAATCGATATATTGGCTCAATTTTTTCTATAAAACAATATTCTGGTTTTTCCTTTTTAGATTCATCTACGGGTGAATTTTATATTGGTGAGTGTGATAATAATGATCTAAATAGTTTTTTAATAAAATTTCGACCTCAAGAAATTATTGTTTCTGAAAAAGCAAAATATGCCACCTCAAACTGGTATATGGAATTTCAGCCATTCATATCGCGAGTTGATGAATGGATGTTTGATCATGACTCCGCATATCGCGTTTTACTAAAACATTTTGAAGTTAAAACATTAAAAGGTTTTGGCTGCCAAAATATGAAATTAGGTATTTGTGCTGCGGGAGCACTAACTAATCATATGCAAACAAACTTGTCTTCTTCATTGAAACATGTTTCCAAACTATCTCCTGTAATAAGTGAGGGCGTTATGGGGTTAGATCCATTTACTGTAAAGAATCTGGAAATTTTTCAATCACTTTCTTCTCAAGGAATTCACGGGACCTTAATTGAATGCCTAGATATTACCAAAACCTCCTCAGGGGGTAGATTATTAAGGAAATGGTTAATAAATCCATCCACAGATTTAAAACAAATTGAGTTAAGACATAATATTGTAGAGGCATTTACAAAAGAGAAACAATTATTAAAATCTTTTACAAAATCACTATCAGTTATTTCAGATTTGCAACAGATTTTGGGTAAAATTAATAAAGCTAAAGCAACTCCAAGAGAAATATATGCTATTGCAGCTACCCTAAGTAAAATACCTGAGTGGAAAGAAAAATTATTAAAAACTAATAATGAATATCTAATCGATTTATCTAAGATATTTCAAGATTCAAAAAAAATCGTTAAAAATATCTTTGATAATATTAATAAAGATGCACCTGCTAATATATCTCAAGGTTCAGTTGTGAAAAATGGAGTTAATGAAGAACTTGATGAGTTAAGAATCCTATTAAAAGATGGTAAAAATTGGATATCTAAATATCAAGAAGATCTCAGGGCTGGATTAGATATATCTAAATTAAAAGTCGGATTCAATAAGGTCTTTGGATATTACATTGAAGTAACAAAGACACATCAATATAAAATTCCAAACGAATTTATCAGGAAACAAACCTTAGTTAATTCTGAAAGATATATTACAGAGGAATTAAAGTCTTATGAGGAAAAGGTATTAAGTGCTGAAGAAAAAATCTTAGAAATTGAATCAAAGTTATTTTATGAACTTTGCAATAATATTTTACATGAAAAGAGCATGATTCAAGAAAATGCAACAGCAATTAGTTTGATTGATATTTATAGTTCATTTGCATTTTTAGCAATTAAAAATAATTATATTAAACCAAACATTACTAAAGACAGAATCCTGTCAATTAAGAAAGGTAGACACCCTGTTGTCGAGAGTTTGCTTCCCTCTACTGAAAAATTTATACCTAATGATATTGAAATGGATGCAAAGACAAATCAGATTCATTTACTCACAGGACCAAATATGGCTGGAAAATCAACCTATTTAAGGCAATTAGGTTTAATGGTGGTCATGGCACAGATAGGATGTTTTGTGCCTGCCAAAAAAGCAAGTATTGGAATAGTTGATAAATTGTTTACTAGAGTGGGAGCAAGTGATAACCTTGCTGGCGGAGAAAGTACCTTTTTAGTTGAAATGAATGAAGCATCAAACATACTAAATAATGCTACGGATAATAGTTTCATACTTTTAGATGAGGTAGGTAGAGGAACTAGCACTTTTGATGGATTATCTTTAGCTTGGGCAATTACGGAGCACATACATAATACTGATGGAATTAGAGCACGCACCATTTTTGCCACGCATTACCATGAGTTAACTGCACTTGAAGACAATCTAACTCGTTTTGAAAACCATCATGTTGAGGTAAAAGAATTCGGTGATTCTATTGTTTTCATGAGAACTATTGCTAAAGGTTCAGGTGACAAAAGTTATGGAATTCAAGTGGCGAAAATGGCAGGCCTACCATTAGAGGTTGTTAAAAGAGCTGAACAGATTTTAGAGCATTATTTAAGTAATGATATGGTTAATCGTGCCCAAACACCTGATACCTCCAATGATCAATTGGTAATTTTTGATGATGGAGACCAGTTAATAAAAAACAAACTAAAAGAAATCGACCTTGACTCCATGACTCCAATTGAAGCAATAAAGTACCTAGATGATCTTAAAAAAGAGCATAATCTATAAATTCATTTTTTCAATTCTCAATCTTACCCTTTTATTTAGCGAAGGAGTATGGGTTAAATATGGCTGGGAATTATTTCATTACGTTGTCGACGCACAAACAGCATCCCTTGGTAGTGCAGTTACAGCATATAACACAAATTCTATTCATTCTTCCCTCGTTAATCCATCTTTTGTATCATCAAATAAAAATTTCTCAATCACTCATCAATCACGCTTTTCAGGTATTGTAAATAATGATTTATTCGGCATCCAATTAAAAAGTAGTGCAGCTCCAATCAATCTCAATTTTTTGTATCAAGGAATCTCTAATATCCCTGATACTAGGGATATGCTATTGGATTGGGGACTGGATGGCCAATTTGGAACAAATGATATTGGAGAGGGCAATGGTGTTATTGATGAAGGAGAAAGATTGAATGAAGAAAAATTAAAATTTTTTAATCAGCATCAATTAGGTTTTCATGGAGCATTTAAATCAAATATTTTTGGATTAAAACTTGGATTGGGGCTCAAGCTACTGGGTCATTTCCTTGATGATCATCATGCTATTGGCATGGGACTAGATATCGGTTATAATAAAAAGATTAGCAAATCAACAATAGGACTTGTGGCAAGAAACTTGCCAGCATCTGGATTAATTTGGGATAGTGGCACCGTCGAGGGCACAAAACCGTCTTTTTCTTTTGGTCTCCATCATCCAATCAATTATTTTGAGAAAATTCATTTACAAATTAATACAATGATGAATGTAGATATGTCTCTCTCAAATACAAACTTATATAGCCAAATAAGATATAAAAATTTTTCTATAGATGATTCTTATGGTATTGAGCTTATTTATCAGAAAAGTACAATGATTCGTTTTGGTAGAAATATTAATAATGATACAACAGGGGGTATTGGTTTTAGATGGAAAAATTTTGGAATAGATTATGCATTTTTAAGTTCTTTAAATAATAGTGCGTTAGGTAATCATCATCTCATTTCTTTAATTATTTCCTCCAATTGGATTTTTTCAATGCTGACTGAAAAGTAAAAAAGAGTCTGTCATAGTTTAATTCCTTTTGATTGTTTGATATATATCTTCTAAGTATTTAATTTCGTAGCCTTTACATAATAATTTATGATAAATAGTATGACAGGATTTGGCCGGGGAAATGCTGGCCGCGGTAAAAACCGAATTGATGTGGAAATTCGTGCAATTAATTCAAGATACTTAGATACTAAGTTCAGAGGTATTCAACTTGATTTTCAATTAGAACAAGAGATAAAAAAAATTATTGAAAAAGAAATACAAAGGGGAAGCGTCTATGTGCATGTTGAACTTACACATGATTTAGATAGCCGAAAATTTACCTTTGATAAAGATAGATTTGAATCACTTAGAGATATAATAAAAAGTGTATATGTCTCATATGGACAGCGGTTGAGCCTTAGCGATGTAGTTACGACGAATGACCTACTCAAGACAGAAAACACCTCGCTAATAGATAGTAAAGTAGTCATTAAGGCTATCAGTAATGCTATTGTTCAATTAAAAGAAATGAGAGCAAAAGAAGGTGAAGTAATTCTCGATGATATAAATGGTAGGGTTAAATTCATTGAGGAGGCTTTGAATCAAGTAGAAGATATTTCTGGAAAATATAACAGCGAAAAACAATTAATATTAAAAAATAAAATATCTGACCTAATTAACGATGAAAAATTAGATGATTCAAGGCTCATGCAAGAAGAAGCATACTACATTGAGCGTTCGGATATTACCGAGGAAATTGTACGCAGTAAAAGTCATATCCATCAGATAAAAAGATATTTAGAATTGCAAGAGCCTGTTGGGAAAAGATTGAACTTTTTGCTACAAGAAGTTTCTCGGGAAGTTAACACAATAGGTTCAAAAAGCCCACAAACAGAAATAACTTTGCAAGTAGTTGAAATGAAGAGTGAACTAGAAAAAATGCGAGAGCAAATACAAAACCTACTTTAATGATAAATTTTATCACAATTTCTGCTCCATCAGGGTCTGGTAAAACTACGCTTTGCAAAGCTTTGCAATTGGTGGAACCTGAAATTGAATGGTCTATCTCTTACACTACTAGGGAAAAGAGATCTATTGAGGAAAATGGCGTTGATTATTTTTTTATTTCAGAGGAAGAATTTGAAGATTTAATAATTCAAGGACATTTTGTGGAGTGGCAAAATGTACATGGATTTTATTATGGAACATCTGTAAGCAATTTAGAAAATGCAAT
>JAYNUL010000012.1:0-12321 GCA_038281125.1 Fidelibacterota bacterium
TGCTCATATCATTAATTTTACATGGGACATCATTTGCACGGTATCGAACTTTTGCGTTAAACCGATTCCTTTTTGGAGGACTGCCTAATACCCAATGTAGCTTTGAAGCTTTTAGGTGTTTATGATATAAAGCAGAGTTATTATGACCTTGAGCAACAATTAATTGATTATTTACGAGATCTTTTTCAATGACATACCAAGGGGCATCTAAATCACTATGACCTCCTCCAACTCCCAACCCTTTTCGCTGCCCAATTGTATAATACATTAAGCCATCATGTTCACCAACACTTTCACCTTTACTCGTAATTATTTCTCCTGGATTAGCTGGTAGGTACTCTTTTAAAAATTCTTTCATTTTTCTTTCGCCAATGAAACATATACCTACACTGTCTTTCTTTTTAAAATTATTAAAACCCTGTTCCTTAGCTATTTTACGGACCTCTGATTTTACATAACCTCCAATCGGGAATATCGAGTTTGAAACTTGTTTTTGATTTAAACCATGTAAAAAATAACTCTGATCTTTTTTACTATCAGCGCCTTTAATTAGTTTTACGTTTCCATTTTTTTCCTCACTTCGTACGTAATGACCAGTTGCTATTTTATCTGCTCCTAATTCAAAAGCATAATCGAGGAACTTTTTAAACTTTATTTCATTATTGCACAATATATCAGGGTTTGGAGTTCGACCAATTTTATACTCTTCCAGAAAATGCTCAAAAACATTTTCCCAATATTCCTTGACAAAATTTACTGTATGAAGTGGTATTTTTAGCTTATCGCATACTTGTAGGGCATCATTGTAATCTCGCTCGGCTGTACAATATTCAGAATCATCTTCCCAATTTTTCATGAAAAGCGCCTCAACATCATAACCTTGTTCTTTTAGGACAGATGCCGCAACAGCACTATCAACGCCACCACTCATTCCAACAATAACTCTGCTCATTATTTTATTAGGTTCAGTTCTAGTTTATTTAGTAGATAATCAACTTCTTCATCCGTATTTGTTGAACCAAAACTAAATCTCAAGGATGAAAGATTTGTTTCATTATCAAGACCAATTTCAGATAGCACCGGAGAAGGTTTAACATCTCCTGAGCCACATGCTGGTCCATTAGATATTGCAATACCATCTCTATCTAGTTTTGCCATCATTATATTAGATTGATTTTTTGGAAATGAAATGTTAATTAAACCTGGCAACTTTTTGGATTGATTACCATTATAGATTGCTTTTTTATGAAATTTATTGATTCCAAACTTCAACCTTTTTTCAAGTTTAATAAGGAGCTCGCGTTTTCCACTTAATGAACCTACACAATGCTCAGCAGCCAGACCCATACCAGCAATTGCCGATATATTTTCCGTACCTGCTCGAAGACCTCTTTCTTGTCCACCACCAATCATGAAAGATGATAGTTTTTTCGGATTCTTGGCATATAAAATTCCAACTCCCTTAGGGCCGTAAAATTTATGTGCAGATAGGCTTAAAAAATCAACTCCAAGATCTAAAACATTTACTTCCATTTTCCCTAGGCATTGAACTGCATCGGTATGGACTAATACGTTATACTTTTTCGCAATTTCAACGACATCTTTAATCGGCTGTATCGTCCCAATTTCATTATTGGCAAGCATTAAAGAAATAAGAGAAGTGTCAGGCAGGATCGCCTTTTCAATTTCTTCAACAGAAACAATGCCATCGCTCAATACGCCAACGAGATCATATTTTAATCCATACTGGCTTAGAAAATGAAGTACCTTTAATATTGCAGGGTGTTCAATTTTATTGGATACAACATGACGATGATCATTGTTAAGAAGAGACCAAAGGACATGGTTATTCGATTCAGTTCCACCGCTGGTAAAAATGATTTGCTCAGGTTTTGCAGAAATAGAATTCGCAATTTGATTCCTTGCATTTTCAATGATAGACCGAGATTTTCTACCCGAAGAGTATACAGATGAAGGATTACCATATATTCCTCTATTTATATCGTTAATTAATTCTGATACCTCAGGAAGTAGGGGAGTGGTAGCGCTATGATCAAAATAGTACATAAAAGTGCAACTATATCTATGCCAATAAGTTCCTTAAAGAATAAAAGACTCAAAGGTCATTTCTAATAGATGCAAACTTAATAGTATTTTTTAAATTGGTGTAGAAAGGAGGTTTACGCTTTTCCAACTGCTTAGATGTGATCTCATTATTGTAATCATATCTGTCCACTTCCCAATTAATTTGATTATTTTTAATTGATAGGAATGCAACCGCCCCTCTCTGGTCTCGATCAAAAGGTAGTCCAGTTGCTCCTTGGCAGAGGATAGTTAGGTTTTCTATGATTTGATATCTAGGTACATGGACATGCCCATGTACAAAAACCGCTTTTTCAATTTCAGGGTTTGATTTAATTATTCTGTCACGCCAGCTTAAGGCTTCAGAAACAGAAGGGGGTTTATCATCTCTTTTGTACCATGCATGGGTAAACTCAATGATAGTTTTTCCAACTTTTTCACGGTGAGCAACTTTCATATCATTACAAAACTCTCTTCCTTCTTCACCTAACAAATCAGCGGTCCACTTTTCATTTTGGACAATTGCCTGACAAATAGGATCATAGGGGTCCATGCCTTCTAAAGAAGGCAATTCATCCTCCCACAACTTTTCAATCAAGTATCTATCATGATTTCCACGAACGAATATGCAATCCGGAATACTTTTCAACTTTTTTAAAGTTGCTTCAGGTTCAGGGCCCAAGGCAAAACAATCCCCTAGGCAAATGATTTGATCAATATCATTCCTGTCGTAAATGATTTCCAGTGCCTTTTCAAGGGAAGAAATATTGGAGTGAATATCTGTAATTATTGCAAAGGTTTTAGAATCCATATTCCCTAAATATACTTTTTTTAGATTTGGTTGAGCAAGACATTAAATTACAGTGTAAAATTTACCTTTAAATAAAAGTATTATTATCAATGCGTGTTCATTTTAAAATAAAATGTCCACCGAAACGACACTCTTAAAACATAAACAATAATATTAATTGGGATCTTATGAACAAAACTTATCCGCTTATATTCGGTATTGGAAACCCTCTTGTTGATGTAGTTATTCAAGCCTCAGAAAGTGATTTAATCAACTTGGAATTAAACAAAGGTACTATGGAGCTTGTTGATGAAGATCGTCAAAAAGAGATTATAAGCTATTTCAAAGGTAAAAACCCTCTCTACTTTCCAGGAGGTTCTGCACCTAACACAATACTGGCATGTGCAGGATTAGGAATCAATTCGCATATTGCAGGTAGAATAGGGAATGATAAGTTAGGCGATATTTACATTGACCGTGTTAATGAGTACGGGGCAGATTCTGGACTAGTTCGCGGCGAAGGAAGGACAGGGTCAAGTATCATCTTAGTTACACCAGACGGTGAAAGAAGTATGAATACTAATTTAGGAGCCTGCCAGAACTATTCTTCTGTAGATATAGATAAGGAAAAATTGGCGAAAGCAAAATTCTTTTATTTTACAGGCTATATGTGGGATACCGATTCTCAGAAATCAGCAATAAAAATAGCAATACAAATTGCCCAAGAAAATAATGTTAAAATTGTTTTTGACGTAGCTGATCCATTTGCAGTAAGCAGGAATAAGAAATCATTCCTAGAGATGATCAAGCAAGATATTGATATTGTATTCGCTAATAAATCTGAATTAAATATATTATTTGATTCTGAGGATATAGAATTTTGTGTAGATAACCTTGGGAAAGTGGTGGATAACTTTGGTATAAAACTAGGTAAAGAAGGTTCTTTGATAATTAATGGCAGTAGCAGACATATAATTCATCCTAGTCCAGTATCAGCCAAAGATTCAACCGGAGCTGGAGATATGTATGCTGCTGGATTTTTAACTTCCTTAGCAAAAGGGAAAGGGTATTATGACTCGGGAAGGATAGCTGTTCAACTTGCAGAGGAAGTTATACAGGTAAATGGCGCTCAACTTGATAAAGAAGTTATTCTCAACCTAGCTAAAAAGATTTAAAAATATTCTACACGAACAAACCAAATACAAAATCTTGAACACATAATTACTATTCAGTAAAATTACTAAAGTTAGGGAAACATTTTTAAAAGGGATGGAATGATGTCAAAAAATAAAATTTTTATATTTGTAAATATGTTGATCTTTTCGATCTTCATAATGTCATGTTCTAGTCAAGAATACACTACAGCAAAATTAGCTATTCAACAATCAGATTTTTCTAAAGCTTCAGAGTGGTTACCGAAGGCAATGGAAGTTGAACCTGATAACCCTGAAATACCAATGGTAATGGCAATAGAGATACATGCTCAAAATGAAGATTGGAATGAAATGATAGCTTTATTTGATAGAGCAATGGGAATAAACTCTGAAAAAGTTGTTGAGATAAGAGGAGCTTTTATCCCTGTCAAAGAAGCCGTAAGCAATTATGTTGAATTTTATTGGGCAAAAGAATTTAATGAAGGTGTTGCGCAGTTTAAGAAGATGCAAGAGGATCCTGAAAACAAGCAAGATTATCTACAGTTAGCTATAAATCATTTTACAAATGCAGCAATAATTAATCCTTCAGATGCAAATACGCATGCTACACTAGCAAAGTGTTATCTAGATAAAGGTGATAATAATTCTGCAGTTGATGCAGTACTAGTTGCTGTTGCAAAGAATCCTGATAGCTTTGAAGCTAATTTTAGCGCTGCTCAAATTCTAGGTCGCACAGGCAGTTCAAGCGAAGAAATATTACCTTATTATGAGAAAGCAACTGAGATTGAGCCATCGAATAGTAAGGCGCTAAGAGAATTGGCTGGCGCATACTATGATCTTGGAAAAAAAGAAAAATCGATTCAGGTTTTTGAAAACGCAATTTCAAATGAAGAAAATGATACTACAAAAGCAGACCTTTATTTTAATCTTGGAGTGATCCACAACCAGATGAGCAATTTTGAAGCAGCAGAAAAAGCTTTTGATGAGGCGTTTTTTCTAAATGAAGAAGACTTTGAAGCAGCATTAGGGATGGCTAGATCGTACGAAGGCCTTGGAGATAATTATTTAAATGGGACTTCCGGTTTTGAAGAGGATAAAAATGAAGCTTCAAGATGGTATAGGAAAGCAGAAAAGAAAATAAAGTCAGTGATGGTTATTGATATTGATAATAAAGAAGTTTATCAGAAAAATTTAGAATTGGTGCGTTATAAAAGAGATGTTGCCGAAGGTAATTAAAAAAGTTTACTTCTCTTTATTAAATATTCAGTAATACCAATATCTAAACTTTGATCTGTGAAAAGAGGGACATAGTCAATAAGGTTCTCTCTGCAATTTGATTTGTAATTACTTTCAAGTTTAGAAACTAATTCATGATAGTTTGATCGAATATGCCATGGTTCAGTTACAATTTCTTCACCTGTTTCCATATCAAAGAATTTAGTCCGTGTATCAAAATCAAACTCTGATTCTTTTCTATCCTGAATATGGAATACGATTACCTCCTGATTCTGGTGTCTAAAATGTTTAAGTCCTTTCATAATATTTTCTGGTTTATCTAAAAGATCTGATATCAAGATTACCATGCCTCGCTTTTTAATACGATCTGCAAGTTCGTGTAGGACCATGCCAATTTGTGTATCATTTCCAGAATCTTTATCGTCAAATTGTGATAGTATTAAGTTAAGATGACTTGGCCTCGCTTTAGGTGGGATAAAGGTATCTATCTTCTCTGAAAATTTTGCTAGACCAATAGCATCTTGCTGGTTAATCATTAAATAAGAAAGAGAGGCAGCTAAAGAATTCGCATAGCTAAGTTTTGATACTTCCCCACTACTATATAGCATAGATTTGCTTGTATCCAAAATTATATGCGCACGAAGATTAGTTTCTTCTTCATATCTTTTAACATATAATCTGTCAGTTTTACCAAAAAGCTTCCAGTCAATATGTTTTATTTCATCACCTGGTTCGTAAGATCTATGCTCAGCAAATTCTACTGAGAATCCATGGTATGGACTTCGATGGTGCCCAATTATATAACCCTCAACAACAAGTCTTGCTCTTAACGACATAGAATTCAAAAGTGCAACCGTTTCAGGGCGGAGATACTTTCTTTTATCAACACCAACAGCCATCTACTTTTCTAAATGGTCTATTAATTGATCAATAATATTTTCAACCTTAAGGCCATCTGCTTCCGCATTAAAATTTGGTAATACACGGTGCCTAAGGATTGGGGCAGCTAGCGATTTCACATCGCTTATATTTGGCGAAGGCCTGCCATCAAGAACTGCTTTTGCCTTTGCTCCCAATACAAGGTATTGAGACGCTCTTGGTCCCGCACCCCAGTCAACTGTTTTTTTAATAAAATCAGGAGCAAGTTCAGATTGAGGCCTAGTAGATGCTGATAGCTTAACAGCGTATTCAACAACATTGTCCGATGAAGGTACTCTTTTTATAAGATCTTGGAGTAGAGAAATTTCAGATTTTGTAATAACCGTATTCAAATTAGTTTTATCAGAAGAAGTTGTACCACGAACAATAGATATTTCGTCCTCGCTGGATGGATATTCAATTTCCAAATTAAACATAAAGCGGTCTAGTTGTGCTTCAGGTAGAGGGTACGTTCCTTCTTGTTCAATTGGATTCTGGGTAGCAAGGACAAAAAATGGTTCATCAAGGTCATAGCTTTTCCCTCCAGCGGTTACTTTATGCTCTTGCATTGCTTCTAATAATGCAGATTGTGTTTTTGGTGGTGTTCTATTTATTTCATCAGCAAGAACTATATTTGCAAAAACAGGTCCTTTAAAAAATCTAAAGGATCTTTGTCCTGTATTATTATCGATGTCAATTAGTTCTGTTCCAGTTATGTCACTAGGCATAAGGTCAGGTGTGAATTGGATTCTTTTAAATGATAAATCTAATATATCTGAAAGAGTTTTGATTATAAGCGTTTTTGCCAGACCAGGGACTCCAACTAATAGAGTATGTCCCTGAGAAAGAAGTGCAATAAGAAGATGCTCTAATATGTTTTCCTGGCCAATAATCACTTTCCCAATTTCTTTGAAAAAAGATTCTTTCATTTTTGTTAACTTTTCAAAAGCCATTAGATCTTGTTGTGTTTCTGTCATATCATTTATACTTTAATTTTTAAAATTGAGTCAAAAATTACCGATGGAGTGCAAACCTAAAAAGGAAGAATAAATAGATTTTCTAATAAAACAATATGATTTATTAAATGATCAAAAAATTTTGAATTATGAATGAATTAAAAAAACTACCTGCATTTCTGATTGGACAGACTTTGACTCAATTAGAATCTTTTGCGATCTCGCTAGGTTGTCAGAGGTTCAGAGGAAGACAACTTTTTGACTGGCTTTATTCAAAGCAGGTAGACAATTATGATAAGATGTCTAATCTTTCACACAATTTCAGGGAACAAATTAAAGAAATTCCTATTCATCCTCTTAAGATTATCAATGAGAATATATCAAAGACAAAAAAGACACAAAAATATTTATTCCAGTTAAGTAGTGGAAAATTAATTGAAGCAGTATTGATGAAAGAGGGCAAACGAGTCACAGCCTGTTTATCCACCCAAGTAGGCTGTGCAGTAGATTGTGGATTTTGTGCGACAGCGAAAATGGGGTTTATTCAAAATTTAACTTCTGGTGAAATTTTAGATCAATACCTTCATCTTCAAAAAATAAGTGAATATAAGATTACCAATATTGTATTCATGGGTATGGGCGAACCATTTTTGAATTATGATAATACGATCGAGTCTGCAAATCTTCTTCATCATCCAGAAGGAATAAATATGGGAGCTTGGAGGATAACCATATCAACGTCGGGGATAATCAGGAAAATTAATCAATACACTAGAGAAGGACACCCGTATAAACTGGCAGTAAGTTTGAATGCTTCTAATGAATTACAGCGCCTTAAAACTATGCCCATAACAAAGTCTAATTCATTCAAGGAGTTAATTAATTCTTCTAAAAACTATACACTTCAAACTAAGAAAAAGATAACATTTGAATATGTTATGCTTTCAAATATTAACGATAGTTCTAGCGATGCAAGAGCTTTGATCCGTCAATTAGGTTCCATTAACTGTAAATTAAACTTAATTCCTTACAACGAAATAGATGGTGACTTCAAGCGCCCCAGTAATGAGAAAATTGATAATTTTCTGAAAATTTTGGCACATGCTCCATTTCCTGTTACAATTAGATGGAGCAAAGGGCAAGAAATTGATGCTGGCTGTGGCCAACTAGCAACAATGCATGAGTAAACTGATATGAATAAAATTATTGAAGCATCTAAATTTATTTTGGATCAAACAAATTTTAATGGGCAAACAGGATTTATTTTAGGCTCTGGCCTAGGCGGATTCACAGACGTACTTATAAAAAAAAGGATACTTAAATATTTAGAGATACCAAATTACCCTCAGACAACGGTAGAAGGTCATAAGGGTGAATTAATCATTGGGAAATTAGATCACAAAGACATTCTTGTAGCTAATGGAAGATTTCACCTCTATGAGGGCCATTCCATAAAAGATATTCTTTTCCCTATTAGAGTTTTTAAAGAATGTGGTATAAAAAATTTAATTATTACTAATTCAGCGGGGAGTTTAAAAATAGAAAATCCCCCCGGGACCATTATGATTATTGATGGCCATATTAATTGTACATTCCAAGAAAGTTTAGATGATCCAAAGATAATCAAAGATGAAAAATTTCATTCTCCTGATCTACATGCAATTGCAAAGGAAGTTGCACTAGAAAATGATATCTCAATTGCATCAGGGAGTTATTGTTGGACTCTCGGTCCAACATATGAAACATCATCTGAAATTCAATACTTTACCTCACTAAGTGGTTCCTCAGTAGGGATGAGTACTCTTCCAGAAATACAAAAGGGAGGCAACCTAGGTCTAAATCTGTTAACTTTGTCATTGCTAACAAACTATGCAGCAGGGATATCTAAAACATCACTTACACATGAAGAAGTATTAGAAAATGCAAAAAAATCAACAAATAAAATGGTAACATTACTTTCTGGAATCGTAAAAAAGGTTAAAACATGAATATCAGACAAGAAATAATAAATATTAAAGATAGCATTATTCACTGGCGGAGAGATTTTCATCAGTACCCAGAACTTGCATTTAACGAATATCGTACTGGCGATGTAATTTCCAAAGAATTAAGATCTATGGGTCTTGAACCAAAAGAAAAAGTTGGAAAAACCGGTGTTACAGCAGATCTAAAATGTGGAGATGGACCTGTAATTGCTATCAGGGCAGATATGGATGCACTACCTATAGAGGAAACCAGTGGTCTTGATTTCTCATCAAAAAATAAAGGTGTAATGCATGCTTGTGGTCATGATGGCCATATGGCAATGTTATTAGGAGCAGCAAAAATACTATCTGAAAATAGAAACAAATATAACGGTACTGTTCGGTTCATATTTCAACCTGCTGAAGAAGGGGAAGGAGGTGCTAGATATATGATAGATGATGGTTGTTTAAATGGAGTTGATGAAATTTACGGAATACATGTATGGAATTATCAGCCTGTTGGAGAAGTTGGTATAAAAGATGGTCCTGTCCTAGCGGCTGCAGATATGTTTGATATTAAAGTTAGAGGCATTGGGGGGCATGGGGCAGCGCCTCAAGGGACAGTTGATACAATTGTAGTTTCTTCTCATCTAGTTCAAGCACTACAAACCATTGTAAGTAGAAATACGAATCCTCTTGAAAGTACTGTTATTACCGTTGGAAAAATAAATGGAGGTCATAATTTTAATGTTATATCTGAAGAGGTCTCTATGTCGGGTACAGCTCGTGCCTACACTGAAAAAAACCGAAAGTTAATTAAACAAAGAATGGAAGAAGTAATAGATGGCATTGCAAAAACTTACAATGCAGAAATAATTTTAGACTATAAGGATGGCTACCCACCAACAATAAATCATAGTGAACCAACAAAAAAAGTATTAGACGCTGCTAATCGAATTGTTGGAGAGAAAGCAGGCATGCCATATCTTTCTATGGGAGGAGAGGATTTTGCTTATTATCTACAAAAGGTTCCAGGCTGTTTCTTTTTTGTTGGATCTGCGCCAAATGAAAAAGAACTTTTTGAAACTCCTCATCATTGCTCACACTTCAATATGGATGAGAAAGCATTGCTTATCGGATCCTCTGTCTATTTGAATTTGATAGATGATATTATGGGTATCTAATACCCTATTGCAGATGTTTCCCCTCGACAATCACCCCCACCAAACAGTCCCTCATTTGTGATCATGATTCCATTTGATTCACCAATATAGCCACCACGATATATTATTTTGTGACCCCTAAGCCTAAGGTTTGATAATACATCCTGTGAGAGTCCTCGGGGCTCAATTTGGATTACATCAGGTAACCATTGTGAATGGAATCTGGGAGCACAAACAGCCTCCTTAATATCCATTTCAAAATTAATTACGTTTAAAATAGTTTGCATCGTAGTGGTAATTATGGTGGATCCGCCAGGAGATCCAACTACTAAAAATGGCTTATTATTCTTCATAACAATAGTAGGAGTCATTGAAGATAAAGGCCTTTTCCCAGGAGCAATTGCGTTGGCTTCATTTCCAATTAATCCAAAAGCATTTGGAACACCAGGCTTTGCTGAAAAATCATCCATTTCATTATTTAGAAAAAATCCAGCTCCCTCGACAATACATCCATTCCCATAAGACAAGTTAATTGTAGTCGTAACACTTACAGCATTTCCCCATTGATCCACAACAGAATAGTGGGTTGTTTCAGGAGACTCATATCCATTTGGATTTCCTGGATATACCTTGTTGCTTGGTGTAGCACGATTCATATTAATGTCATCAGATCTAACTTTTGCATATTCTTTAGATTTAAACATCTCAATTGGTACATCCCAATATTCGGGATCTCCCATATGTTTTGCCCTATCTGAATATGCCCTCCTTTGTATTTCAGTCATTACATGAACATAATCGGAAGAATTCCATTGTAGGCTATCTTCTGAGAAGTTTTCCAACATGTTTAACATATTAATTAATAGCGCGCCTCCGGAACTTGGCGGACCCATTGATACAATTTTATATTCTTTGTATGATCCAATAATTGGATCACGATATTTAGAAGTGTAACTTTTTAAATCATCGATTGAAATGAGCCCATTACCCTTTTTCATTTCTTTAACAATGAGATCTGCAGTTGGTCCAGAGTAAAAACCATCTCTTCCATATTTTGAAATACGCTTTAGAGTTTTAGCAAGATCTTTTTGTATGAATCGATCATTTTGTTTCCATGGTTTCCGGTTTTTTTTGATGAAAATCTTTGCTGCTGCTTCATTTTTCTGAAAAAATTCTTTATATGCGTTAAATCTATTTGCTTCATAATGAGAAAGTAAGAACCCTTTTTCAGCTAACTTAATTGCAGGAGACATTACTTCTTTAATTGATATGGATCCTGATCCGTGACTCTCTAAAGCCGAAATAAGGCCATCTACCGTACCAGGGACTCCACTACTTGCACGAGAATACAAAGACATACCTTGTACCACATTTCCAGAATCATTTAGAAACATATCTTTTTTTGATTTAGATGGGGCTTTTTCTCTGTGATCAATAGTAATGGATAGCCCATCTGAAAATGAAGCAACCAAAAATCCACCGCCACCCAGATTCCCATTTCCTGAAGATGTAACCGCTAGTGCAAATCCAACTGCAACTGCAGCATCAATAGCATTCCCACCTTTTTTGAGGATTTCAATTCCAGCTTGAGATGCCTGTTTGCTCGTTGACACTACCATTCCATTTTCACCAAAAACAGGATCAGGGCTTGCACTCCATAATGCGGATAAAAACTGGAAAAGGAACAAAGCTGTAAATACTCTTTTTTTCATACTCTGGTGTGAGTTATATCTTTCTATATATTTAATTTTATTATAATCATTATCATTAATTAATGATAATAATATTTCATAGATGAAATTCTTAATAATTTAATTAAAAAACTTTAATGAAAAACATAGTGGATATTTTGGAAGTCGGGTTAAGAGATGGCTTGCAAAACGTAAAAGAAAATCTCAGCATAAAGGATAGGCTATTTATTATTGAAGGACTAATTGAAGCAGGGATCGATAAAATTCAAGTTGCAAGTTTTGTAGATCCAAAAAGGGTCCCACAGATGGCTTTTGCTGAAGATCTTGTTAAAAGGTTAGATAAAAAGAATGGAGTTGAGTATAGTGG
>JAYNUL010000012.1:12421-13728 GCA_038281125.1 Fidelibacterota bacterium
GGAATGGGAGTAAATAGAATTTCTCTTTGTGACACTCCAGGGATGGCAAATCCTAAAATAATTTCTGAACTATTAGACGAGGTATTTTGCTTATTTCCCCACCTTAAAATATCTATTCATCTTCATAATACAAACGGTCTGGGACTCGTAAATTTATTGGCAGCTTTAGATTTTGGTATAAAAGAAATTGATACTTCATTGGGGGGTATTGGAGGTTCGCCTTATATTAAAAACTCAAAAGGAAATATTGCTACTGAAGATGTAGCATATCTTATGGGGTCTATGGGTTATGATACCGGATTGGACATTAAAAAATTATCTGGTTTAAGTAATTATCTAGAAAAAAAAATTGGGAGTCGATATTTTGGAGGTAAGATATATAAACTGATAAGATAATAAGTATACGCCATGCCCGGGCTTGGTGTCTTATCAGTAAAGTAACCAACCTTATTTTCAAAAAAAGTTGGTTACTTTCATTTTCAGAAGTTCTTGTAACAGAAATATAAAGATCCAGATCCTCATCTAGGTCATAATCTCCTACTCCAAATATGCTAACCTAAGGTTACGGTTCGAAATTATTTTTAAGAAAATTCTGACGACACTGTGGTTGTTTATTTGCAAACAATGTTTAAAAAAATTAGAGCTAGTAATTTTCTTTTGATTAGAACTGGCAACTGATTGATATTATTAAATTGGATAATGGAACAATTTTAAAAACTATCTTGGATTGCATTTAATATTTTTTCAATAGATATACGATCTTGTTTCATCGAATCACGATCACGAAGTGTTACGGTATTATCTTCAATAGACTGATGATCTACTGTTATGCCAAATGGGGTTCCAGCTTCATCCTGTCTATAATATCTTTTGCCAATCGACCCTTGTTGATCATATAATACCTTAAAGTGTGGTTTAAGAATTTCTACAATCTCTCTTGCCTTCTCAGGGAGACCATCTTTCTTTAAAAGAGGGCAGATGACAGCTTTTACTGGTGCAAGCCTTGGGCTAATTCTCATGACAGTTCGGTTATTTTCATTATCTTCCCAATATGCATCTGCAAGGACTGTTAATAGCATTCTATTCAAGCCTGCAGATGTTTCAATGATATATGGCAAATACCTATCATTATTTGGTTGATCAAAATAGGATAGATTTTTTCCTGAAAACTCCTCATGCCTTGAGAGATCGTAATCAGTCCGGTTATGGATTCCTTCTATTTCAGACCACCCAAATGGGAATTCATATTCAATATCCCAAGCTTCTTTGGCATAATGAGCAAGTTCATTACTACCATGCTCATGAAA
>JAYNUL010000012.1:13828-22576 GCA_038281125.1 Fidelibacterota bacterium
TTGGTAGTTAACATAGATCCCTTGGGCAGTCTCGGGTCTTAAAAAAGCCTCAGTTCCAGTTTCTTCTACAGGCCCAACGTGTGTTTTAAACATTAGATTAAATTGTCTGGGTTCAGTAAGGCTACCAATTGAACCACAATTAGGGCACTTAGTTTCCTCCCAATTGATTGAACTATAATTTTCTGAAAACTCATCAGCGCGATATCTCGATTTACATTGTTTACAATCTACTAAAGGATCATTGAATGCCCCCACATGACCTGAAGCTTCCCAAATTTTTGGATGCATAAGTATACCACTGTCCAGCCCCACAATATTTTCATGAACTTGAGTCATCTCTTTCCACCAGAGGTTTGAAATATTGTTTTTTAGTTCAATACCAAGAGGACCGTAATCATAAACTGCAGAAAACCCCCCGTAAATATCTGAGCTCTGGAAAATGAATCCTCTTCTTTTGCACAAGGAAACTATTTTTTCTATTGTCTTATCCATATTTGCTAATAGTTTAATAATTAAGATTCAAAATAATTTAGCTTCTTATTTTTTCTTTTTTTTACGTTTTCTCTTTTTTGGTGGATTTAGTCTTTTTTGATCGATAATCGTAACAGCCTCCTCTAGCGATAGACTCGTAGGATCCAAGTCTCCCTTTAGCGAGGCATTTACTTTTCCATCGCTAATATATGGTCCGTATCTGCCATCTTTAATAACAAGGGTTTCTCCAGTTTTAGGATGCTCGCCAAGGGTTTTTATCTCAGAGCTAGTTTTATTTTTACTTGCTAATAATTCAACAGCTTTTTCTAACGTTATATCCAAAGGAGTCTCTTGGCCTCTCAGGGATGCATTTTTTCTCCCGCATTTGATATAAGGGCCATATCTTCCATAATCAGCAGTTATAACATCGTTTGTATCTGGATGATTTCCCACTTCTCTTGGTAAGGACAATAGTTTAAGAGCGTATTCAAGATCTACATCTGCAAGTGGAAAATTTTTTGGTATGCCCTTTCTAGTCTTTGTTTCTCCCAGTTGTATATAGTGACCATAAGGACCTTTTTTAATCCATATTTTATCGCCTGTGCTAGGGTCATCCCCAAGCGGCTCATCCTCTTTTGTTTCTTCTTCAAATATTTTTTCAATTGTACTTAGATTTAGATCTCCCATATAAATGTCTTCGGGGATGGACCGAGTATCATCCCCCCTTCGAAGATATGGGCCATATCTTCCAATTCGACCCTCAGTAGTATCTGAAATCTCCTTGGGTAATTCTATCGAGCAAGCTGCAGGGATATCTACTTTTTCATCTAGCATCTTTTCCAATCCTGCAAAGCGCCCTCCACCTTTATAAAAATTTGTCATAAAAGGCACAGCATCCAACTCACCTCGCGATATTTCATCCAATCCATCTTCCATCTTAACTGTAAACTCTTTACTTACTAGATTGGTAAAATGATTTTCCAATAATTGAGTGACTGCAAGGCCTAGATAGGTAGGAGAAAGTTTTCCATTTTTTCGATTAACATATTCTCTTCGCACAATGGTTGCTAAGATAGATGCAAATGTTGAGGGTCTACCTATTCCATTTTCTTCTAGGGCCTTAACGAGACTAGCTTCGGTATAACGTGCAGGAGGTTTGGTGCTATGCGAGTCTGGCATTAAATCATTACAATTAAGCGCCTCATCAATTTCTAATGTTGGTAATATGCGTTCCTTGTTAGCAAGATCCTTATCTGGATTATCTCTTCCTTCAACATATACCTTCATATATCCTGGGAAAAGAATCACTTGGCCATTTGCACGAAATTCTGCTTTTTGATTTTTAATAGTTATCGAAGTCTGTTCTAGTTTAGCTGCTTTCATTTGACTTGCAACAGTTCGCTTCCAAATAAGGTCATATAACTTTCCAGCTTCGTCACCAAGCTCAGCTTTTACATCCTCTACGGTACGGAAAACACGATGGGCAGGCCTTATGGCCTCATGTGCTTCTTGGGCATTTCTAACTTTTGTTGCGTACTGTTTGGGGCTTTTTGGTAGAAATTCATCTCCATATAAATCTTTAATTACTTTTCTAGATCCAGAGATTGCCTCCTCAGATAAATGAGTAGAATCAGTCCTCATATAAGTAATGAATCCATTTTCATATAACTTTTGTGCTACACTCATGGTCTGCCTCGCAGAGCTTCTCAATTTTCTTGATGCTTCCTGTTGAAGAGTGCTTGTTGTGAAAGGGGGTTTGGGGTTTGAGGTCCGAGGTTTTTTCATTATATCAGTTACTGTCCAGTTTCCTGATTTGAGTTCTTTTACTAACTCATCCGATTGTGATTCAGTTAAGAGAAGAACATTATCGTTTTTTAATTCACCCGTTTTAGAATCAAAGTCGTTACTACTTGCAACTTTCAATCCATCTACCTTTACTAAAGTTGCGTTGAAATTTTCTTTACCGTTTCCTTTTGTCAAGTCTGCCTTTAAATCAAAATAGTTAGTCGATATAAATTTTGCTCTTAATCTATCTTGATCTACAATCATTTTAACTGCTGCTGATTGAACTCGACCTGCAGATAAATTTGTTGAAACAAAATTCATGTTACTTTGTAAAGTGGCCCATAATACTGGCGAAACTTTGTACCCAACAAGGCGATCGATAACTCTTCTAGCTGTTTGTGCTGCTACCAGGTCATGGTTTATATCCCGAACATTATTTATGCCTTCATTGATTCCGGCTTTGGTTATTTCTGTAAATTGGACTCTATCTAATTTTTCTTCAGGAATCTCTGTTGCAAGGTGAGAGGCAATTGCCTCACCTTCCCTGTCTGGATCTGTTGCAACTAATACCCTGTCTGCAGTTTTTGATTTTTTTCTTAGCTCTGCTATAAAATCCTTTTTATCCGGCAGCACGGCAAGTTTTATTTTAAAATCATTTTCAAGGTCAATTCCCAGATCATTCTTTGGAAGATCTTTAACATGACCTACACAAGAAATCACATCATATTCCTTACCAAGGTGTTGTTGTATTGTTTTGACCTTTGTTGGTGATTCAACAATTAAGAGAGACTTTTGATTCATTTATATTTTGTCCTGATAAATTTTTACAAATTTTATATTTTTCCACACGCGTGTATAATATAGTTTAAAGAAAATTAGATTGTCAAATCCTCAAAGAAATTTATCACTTCAGATTGTGGAATTGTTTTTTGAGTACTTTTCGTAAAATCTTTTAAAGTAATAGTACTGTTGTTTATTTCATCTTCTCCAAGGATTAGCGCAAACTTCACTTTCAATTTATTTGCTTCACGTAATTGAGATTTCATACTCCGCCTTAACGTATCAGACACCACCTTTAAATTAAGACCTCTTAACCTGCTTGATATAACGATTGATCTAGATAATGCTTTATTGTCTGCACAAACAAAGTATACATCTGGATTAAACTTTTTAGCGTCAAAATTAGATTGTTCCATTGCGATGAGAAATCTCTCAATACCAGCTGCAAAACCGATTCCTGGAGTAGGTTGTCCACCCAAAGTCTCTACTAGTCTGTTGTAGCGGCCACCGCCAAGTAGGGCGTCCTGCGCTCCTAAGTTATCTGAATTAAACTCAAATACTGTTCCAGTGTAATAATCTAATCCCCTCACAAGTTTGTGATTTATAGAGAACGGTAGGTCCATGTCTTTCAAGAATTCTTTTAAAGATTCAAAATGTGTGCTATCGGTTTTATTATGATAGTCAGATATTTTTGGTGCATCATTTAAAATTTCCTGTTCTTTTTCAGATTTTGTATCGAGAATGCGCAAGGGATTTGTATCAAATCTATGTTGGCTCGTCTTTGAAAAATCTTTTATATACGGGGAAAGATAATTTTTTAATGCTGTCCTATAATTATTCCTGCATTCCTTTGAGCCAATGCTATTCAGGTTAAGGGTGGTATCATTTGCCAATCCGCAGAGGGAAAGGATTTTCCATGCAATCGCAATTATTTCAACGTCTTGTTCAGGATTGTTAGACCCAAATGCTTCGACACCAAATTGATGAAATTGACGTTGCCTACCTTTTTGTGGCCTTTCTCTTCGAAAAAGAGGGCCACTGTAGTAAAGCCGTTGGATAGGGGAGATAGTACCTAGATTATGTTGAATATAACTTCTTACAACCGATGCAGTTAACTCCGGCCTTAGTGTAAGTGAGGTCCCATCAATATCTTCCCAAGTATACATTTCTTTTGTAACTATGTCTGTTTCTTCGCCTACACTTCTTGAAAAAAGTCTGGTTTCTTCAAAAATAGGATTGCGGATTTCTTGATAACCAAACTGTTCACACGTTTGATTTACTATTGATTCAAGTGCTTTCCATTTATGGACTTTGCTTGGAAGTACATCATGTGTACCCTTGATGCTATGTAACTTTTTCATTTTATTTTACCAGTTATTGACGAAACCAATCCATTCGCTTTATTAAAATGAGTTTTTGGGACAAAGATTCGTACAACTTGTCCTGCAATGCTAGTGGCCTCAATGCCAAAAGCAGAGGATGTCCAATCCATTTTAAGATAATAAGGGATAGAATGTTTTTCTAATAATTCTGCTGCCATGTCAGCATATACTTTCCCTTCAAATGGAGTGAGTGGTGACCAAGTCATTTCAGGTATTGGAATATCAATTGGACAAGCATCTGTTAAACTAACGTTACAATCACCACACTCTTTAATGTGGTCAAGATATTCAGCATGGCATTCAGGACAAAGCATTATCAGTCATTTTTATTATTAGAATTTCTTCCTTTAGATTAACTAGTACAATTGAAGATTTAAAAACCTGCGCCAGAATAAACTCCACCTCTTTTTTCAACTTTTAGATCCCGCAATGTTGGAGACTTTACATTTAATCTAAAGTTAATTCCTTGACCAATTCCTGTTGGTGTCCAGTTTAAAGATAATTCCCAGCAATGTAAGTCACGATAAATTGAAAAAGAGTGGCTAACGAGATCTCTTTCCATGAGATCAAATCTGGCACGATAAGAGACTTTCCATTTAGGTGTAATATTAATTGTTGACGTAGTATTAGCCCAGAAATTTTTTGTTGGGTTTGAAGGGTTTGTTGCAGAATAAGAATAACTTAAACTTATGTTACTATTCCATGATTGTTGATTACCAAGGGTGTTTTTCATATTCTTTAGAGGATTTTCAAGACCTAGATCATTTAAATCATTTTCTATAGCAGTCGTGTCTGTAAGGTTTTCATCATCATCTTTTTCATTATCCTCCCAGGATGCGCCCATAAGTCGGAACCCAGTTGATAGGCGCGCATTAATCAATCTAGGGCTTATGAAACCACTGGTGTTCTTATTGAAATCTCCAAGTCGACGTTTTTGCTCGGTATCATATTTATAGAAGTCATGAGTCATGCTAAGATCTAGATTTAGTTTTCCAGCAATTTTTGAACGAATACTTGATCTCAGGTTAGCGAGTTTCAATGAATCCGCTGCAAAATTATAGCTTGAGCTCATTCGCCAGCTTAGGAGATCAACCTTTTTTTCTTCATCCCCCTTTTTTATTTTTCCTTGGAATATGTTGTTTAATCCAAAATTCATTGAGCTTCGTTCAGTCCTGGGCGTACCACCTGCCATCGTTCCAGCAAACCTGTCTAGAAATATTTTATTACCTAAGGAATCTTTTTCAGTCAATACGTAGCCTAAGTCTTTTCCGAATACTTTCTTTGAGAAGTCTGGTGTCCATGAATAGCCTATTGATGGTGAAATAACATGCCTAATTGCAGTCAGAGGACCAAATGGGATCGTAAAAAGACCATATATTTGTGTATTTGCATTCATAGAAAATGAACCAGTAGTTCTAGCTGCAAAACCATTTTTTACTGACTTATCAAAAGTAGACCCATTCCAGTTGCCATCCTGAGTTTTATTAACCCATGCAGATTTTAGGCTGATGCTTGGGTTTACTGAAATATATTTAAATATCTTTTGTGGAGCATTTATGGATGAAGTATGTATCCACCCGTTGTCTTGCTCGTTTTTTTCAATTAGAGTTCCAGAAGAATCCCTTTCCCATTCAAATCCTGTACTATCAATCTGAACTGATTCATAATAATCTCTACTATTATTTGTATAGTTTAATCCGTAGTTCCATGTTATTGTATTATACCATTTCTTGTTCGTTGCACTCGTAGGGAAAAGATTACTTTGGCCGTGTCGGAATGAAAATTTGGGGAATGTTTTATTACCAATATTTATCTGAGTTCCTTCTCTACTTGGAGTAATAAAGTAATTACTCATAGGATTGGTTTTGTCACTAACAAGTAAATCAATATTTGAATAATAATTAGCGCTAAATGAATTTTTTGTTTTTGGCCAGCGTTTAGAATAACTTATGTTTGAAATTGCTTTTTGATCCATCCGTTCAGCCTCTGATAGCCCGTACTTTTTATTATAATCTCCGCTAGTAGAATAGGTTACGTTGGCATTTAAAGATTGATTATTTCTTAATTCTTGTTTATGTGTCCATCTAATAGTTGTACTAGTGTTTCTACTCTCTGTTAAATCCATAATATCGTTAGTACCATTTAGATACTGCCTATTAAAAAGATTCAAGCTTCCATTAAATTTATACCGCAGTCTATATTGAGTATTAGCTCTGAATGTAGTTCCTTGTTTATCTCCAAAGCCTAGTGTGAATTTTGAGTCCCAATAATCACTAGGTGCCCAATAAAATCCAAGCCCTTGAATATATTGCCCTCTGTTTTTATTATCGCCGTATGAAGGCATTATCCAGCCTGAATGTCTTTGACCTCCTTTGTGAGGGAAAATCCCTAATGGTATGCCAAAAATTGGAATTTGTCCGATATGAAGGATTATTGGCTTAGCAACAACAACATCATTCTGAATTATTTTCATTTTTGATGATTCAAAATGGAAGTGTGCAGTATCATGATCACAGGTAGTATAGGTTGAGTTTTCAATGAAGAATGCCTCTCTTGATTCGTTTCTAATTCTTTGCCCAGTATAAAAACCATCATCTGCCTTTGTTTCTCCTTTTGTTACACGTCCTCTTTTGGTTTTAAGGTTGTAGGTCATTGCGTTTCCTGTCATGGGGTCTCTTCCCGCTTCCATTATAACAGGGGGAATTAACTCACTCAATGTGTCACCACTCATTCTGGGTAGAGCATTAAGCATATTTGTTTTCCAGTTTACATTAACAAATCCTGCATCTAAACTGGTCCCATCATGTTTTATGTTAACATTCCCATCGAAATCTGATGCATCATCTTGCAAATGATACTTTATTTTGCTTGCCTTATATGTGACCGGATATTCGTTGCCATCAGAAAGTGAATCTGGTATATATTTTCCCTCAGATCCTCCAATTATATTAATTGCACTCAAATCATTATCATCAAATGATATCGCGATTGTATCTCCTGAAGCATTATTTTTACCTTGATAAATAGAGTCTTCAAAAATGTGATAGAGAGTTTTAGCCATGCCTTCTATTCTGAGAGAATCCAATTCTCCATTTTCAAAAAATCCGAAGAGAGATGTCCCTTCTATTTTATCATTAAATCTAAGGCTATCACCTACTTGGTTGGAGTCAATTAAAGATGCTTGATATCCCCTTATTGGAGTTATTGCATATGCATTTTTAGGGATATACAGTTTTTTTAACTTTTCCTGTTCATAGGCCAATGTGATCTTTGTCCCAGCTAAAAGTCTATTATTTTCTTTTATTTCGGGTTCTAGCTCTAATATTGTTCTCTCATTCTCACGATCGTATTTGGCTAATCCACACGTCGCAACTCTAGAAGAATCTTTAATGATTACATTGCCAATTGCTTTGTAGGATACTCCGTCTTGACTCTTGTCTTTTTGATATTCAATTCTATCTGCATTAATCACTTGCCCTTTTTGAACAAGTATTACGTTCCCACTTGCAATCCCACTATCAACTTTGGTAAAAACAGTGATGGAATCAGCAGTTAGGTCATAGTCGTCATCCCAAACATGTGAATCACCTATACTTAGTAATCGATCTTCTTTTGAGTAAAATTTTATAGTATCGCAAGTAAGGGTACGGCTTTCTTGGGAAGCAGAAACCTCATTAAATAATATGGCAATTCCATCTTTTTCATACTGCAATCCTTCTTGACAATTAAGAGTTAGATTCCCTTTAGTGAAAACAACATCACCAGATATTGATTTCACGTTTTTACCCTCAAACGCTTTACTTTCAAGCACTTTTGCCTTTTGTAGGTAAAGCCTCTCATTTCCAAATAAAAGACAACTAAATTGGAAGAAGATTAAATATTTTAATATTTTTGAATATTTTTGAAATATCATAAAAGCAATACAATTTGTGTCAGTATCAACATGAGGTAAATTTACGTCGCTTTTTAATCAGTTAAGGAATGTACATCTAATGAAAAATGCATATCACATTTTAATATTATTTGCATTTATGTACTTAGCTGGGTGTCAAAAAAATAGGGAAGTTATTATTATGGAAAATGGATTGGTAATCGAAGATGTAGTTGTTGGAGATGGTATTGAGGCACAAGATTATAATAAAGTTGTTGTGAATTATACAGGGACACTCGAAGATGGTTCCATTTTTGATTCTTCATTGAAGCCAGGCGGAACACCATTTACGTTCACACTAGGAGTTGGATCAGTTATTAAAGGATGGGATCTTGGAGTTAAAGGAATGAAGGTTGGTGGAAAAAGAAAACTAACTATTCCATCGGATCTTGGTTATGG
>JAYNUL010000013.1:0-2967 GCA_038281125.1 Fidelibacterota bacterium
TCTAATTCATGATTACGTACAAGAACAATGTTATTATCAACATTGAAGGAGCCCATTCCATCTGGTAGATGTGGCAACCTAAAACCATCACTCATGATAGAACCAGCTTCAGATATAATTTTATAGCGTAATTCTGGATGAAGGTCTACAACCTTATTTACATCTCTGTTCATTTTGCCTCTGAAAGTTTTATCTCGAAAACTATGGTTTTTTTCTCCCAGAAACGTCTTTAGGCCAAAAAAGGGGGCCAGACCAGCTATTGTTAAAAATTCTCTCCTCTTCAATACACTACTCCATTAAATTTTATTTTTAGTTATGCATTATACAAGTCTCAATTACTTTAGAGACATAATTTTATCTACCTCAATTCTATTTTCAGTTTAGATATGTAAGGATACCCCTTATACCACACTAGAACCCACACTATTCATACCGTTATTATTTAATGCATTAATTCCAAGATACTGAATATCAATGAATAGATAGTTGACAATATAATTTGACATATTAAGTTCTCAGTTACAAGTTTTTGAAACCTCTTCAATTAAGTTTTTCACTTTCTTGTAACAAAGTGGAAGAGAAATTTGACTGCTTACCATTGGCTCATCTACAATATTCCAATAGTCTACTTTAACTTTAATAAGGTGATCATTCATTTGGACCATTGGCCGATGTTCTTCCTCATCCATACAAATTATTTTATGATAATCTTTAAGATCCAAATCATTAATATGAACAGATAAATCATCTCTCCTTTTTGGATCTATATTATAGTATTTCAACTGCTCTAGAGCCGGCCTGTAAATTTTTCTTGTAACGTAATCTCCAACCCTCAATCCCGCCGAAAATGCTTTACTGGGAATATTCAACTTCCCAGCAAAATGATTGTAGACCTCCTCGCTAAATCTGCTTCGGAAAATATTTGCTGTACATACAAATAATACTCTGTGCATTACAATGAATCTATTTTTGATTTTTTGATTTAAATCGTGTGCTCATAGAGGTGGATTGATGTTTGGTTTTTCTTCCTGCTACCCTCTTTCTCCACATTTTAAAGGAGGAACTTGATAAATTGCTCCTCATGATCTTTCTGACATCATTTTCTTTTAGATTAAATTGATATTCAATCGCCTCGAACGGGGTCCTATCTTCCCAAGCCATTTCAATAATTCTATTCAAATCTTCTGTGCCTATTGATCTAGCCATGATCACGTGTTTTTTTATTGATATTATGATAATACAAGAACACCAAAATGATAATAGAGGTAGATAAAAATAGGTGAAACGGGGAAAATGAAAAACGCCACCTAAAGACATCAGAAAGTATGACTCCGCTCATAATGTAAAAGTTTATAATGAAAACTAAGGAAAGGAAAATGTTCTTAATCATACTCCATAGTAAACGTTATATCCCATGTTCCATAAAATCATTTGAACGGTCCAAATTGAAATAAGTATGAGAGAATAAACCATGGGACTTTTGTTTGATTTGTAGAAATAATAGGTGAGAATTATTACAGGTATCGATAGATAAAGAACCAATATTATTTGATAGGTTGGTAGCCAATTTGAGAGTATCAGAATTTTACAATAAATAGTATCAAATAAATTTTTCATTGTATAATAATTTAATGTTTACAACCTTTCAAGACTTCCATCCTCTTTTCCATAATTTTTTATCTTTCAGAACTTCTTTATTCAGGAAGATATGATTATCAGCTTCGCATGCAGAGAAAAGTTCTACTGTTCCACTTTTCTTAAACACATTCAACACCTCATAATGCCTCCAGCCATTTAATCTTTCTAATGAAGTCCATTTTGATTTCTGTAAATGAGATAATCTATTGTGCTTTTTATCGTAATTATTAATCATTTATGTTTAATTATGTTTTTTTTTGCCTGTATCAGTAAAATTTTTAAACAACAGTTAAACCTAAAATACAAAATTTTTCCTGATAAAATTAAAATACTAATTCTTATATAGAGGCATAAACAACACCTCTTGAGAAATCATGTCTATTTTATCGATCTTGATTACAATTTCTTTTCCAATTTCGAACCTCAAACCACTTGAGACTCCTTTCATTACCAATTTATCTCTGTACATAACATAATCATCTATAGGTAGAGATCTCTTTGAAATATTTCCAATAAATCCCGTACAAGACTCACGAATACTAATTTTTGATCTTTTTATGTCAATAATATGACCTTTGAGAGGTTTATCCCTCATACTATCAAGCCAGCGTAAACTTTTTAGTTTATGGTAGTCTCTTTCAGCTTGTTGAGAACGTAATTCACCTTCATTACAATCCTTTAAAACAGCTATAATATCATGGTTTTTAATTTTCATACCTTTGAGAATTCTATGAACCATTAAATCAGAATATCTTCTTATTGGGCTTGTGAAGTGCACGTAATTAGAAAATCCCAACCCATAATGACCAATACACCTAGAGGAATAGTTAGCTTTTTTCATTTTCCTCATTACCAGAATACACAATGCATCATAATTAGATCTAGATTTGAATTTATATAAAAGGTTATTTATGTCTGATGCGCTTGAAATATTTCCACTAGAATAATGATTTAGATGCAACATCAAGTCCTCAATAAAGTTTATACTTTTTAACGATGGTGATTCATGATTTCTGTAGATGCCTAGATGTTTATGTTCTGAAACTTGTTCTAGCATTTTTTCAGAGGCGAGTTTGTTTGCTAGTAGCATGCACTCTTCTACTATTGCATGAGACTTAAGTCTTTTGTTTTTCTGTATCCTGAGCGAATTATCCTTATCGTCTACTTTGAACGAAAAGTCCTCATAATTCATATCAAAACCATCTATAGATAATCGTTGATCTTTTAACGATTTCGTTAATTCAAAAAGTAAAAATAAACTCTTACTAAAAACGTTTTTAGGTTTAGCCTCTAAAATATCTTCAGTATCCTGATATGTAAATCTCTCAT
>JAYNUL010000013.1:3067-21677 GCA_038281125.1 Fidelibacterota bacterium
TTTTTAGGTTTAGCCTCTAAAATATCTTCAGTATCCTGATATGTAAATCTCTCATCGCTATTAATAACGCTCTCAAAAAATTTATATTCTTTAATATTGAAATCTTCATCCATCGCAATCTTTACTGAAAATGCTAATCTTTTAACACCAGGTTTTAATGATAAAAAGTTGGTTGAAAGTTCCTCTGGAAGCATATGTAAGGTTTCTTCATCAAAGTAATAACTGTTACCAAGTTTCCTAGCCACTAGATCAGTTTCATCTTCATGCTCAATAAAGGCCGAAACATCAGCTATGTGAACGTACAAATCAATGCAGCCGTTGGTTTTAGTGATAGATATTGCATCATCAAAATCTTTAGCATCAACAGGGTCAATGGTAAATGTTTCTAAGCTAGTTAGGTCAACTCTACCTTCAATGTTCTTTACTAATATTTCTTCATAATCGATAGATGTTTTTAGGTCTTCAAAATATTTCTTTAAATCAAGAATACCGTTTTTACCAGCAACATAGAGGTAATCTGAAATAGAATGACTGTCCTTAGAAATTACTTTTACTAATTTTGCATATGCTGTTTTGTGCCCCTCCCTCCAGTCAATAACCTCAATAACAGCTAAGTCTAAATGATCAAAATTAGAGTTCATTTCTTTGAGCTTAATTTTTTTGGCTTGGTAAGGGTATAGAGAAGCATAAGTATGCTTTCCTACATTAAATAACTTAGCATTAAGAATTTTGCTTCTTCTTTCCGCTACTTCAATAACCCTTGCTCTAAGGTACAAGCCACGGTAGTTCATCAAACTAATTTTTACTTTATCGCCATTTAGTGCGCCTCTAGCGTGAACTCTTTTTATGTAGAATTTTTCATTTGTATCTGGATGCAATACGCTTCCTCCACCATTTTCCAGAACAAAAAAGACTGAATAAAAGCTGTTTTCAGATAAAATATTGTTATTTTGGCTTTTCATTTCAAAAGGCAATAACTAATCAATTGTTAACAGTACAAGGGTTTTCTTTCGACAAATGTTAAAAATTTGTATTTATGGTTGATACTGAAAATCTTTTATAATTTTTTTTCGCCAAGGTAACATCAAACGGATTTGTTTTAACAAGATTAAAATTATTTCCTGACGTGGCAGATATGATAATTATATTTTTCATTTGAGACACAAAACTACACATTATTACCTAGCAATATTTATGGGTTTATAAAATCGCACGGAAACAATCACTTATAAAATCAAAAGTGTGATATATGTCACAAAATTGGTGGTAAATATTTGCTTTACGTGTTAATTATTCTCTGTAAAGTATTAAAGGACTGACAACCTCCTAAGCATTTATAAAATAAAAAACCCCTGTTTTGGCAGGGGTTTTTTTATTATTTATTTAACCGCTTAAATCAAAATTAAATGGACTGCATAAGGTCAAAACGGTCCAAATTCATGACTTTACTCCATGCGAGGACAAAGTCATTGATAAATTTCTCTTTTGCATCGTCACTAGCATAAACCTCTGCAAGCGCTCGTAATTCAGAGTTTGATCCAAAAATTAAATCAGCTCGAGTTGCGGTCCATTCTAATTTGCCAGTTTGTCTGTTCCTACCTTCAAACTCTTCAGAAGAATTAGCTTTAGCTTTCCACTCTGTATTCATATCCAACAGGTTTACAAAAAAGTCATTGGTTAAGACTCCAGGAGAATCCGTGAACACACCATGTTGTGAATTATCGTAGTTTGTATTCAATACCCTCATACCACCTAAAAGTACAGTCATCTCAGGAGCTGTAAGGGTCAGTAACTGTGCTTTATCCACCAATAATTCCTCAGTTGTAAAGATATAATTCTCCCTTAGGTAATTACGAAATCCATCTGCAATCGGCTCTAAAACTCCCATGGAATTTTCATCCGTTTGATCTTGGCTAGCATACATTCTACCAGGTTCAAAAGGCACTCTTACAGAAGTACCACTCTTGCTGGCAGCATCTTCAACCGCAACACATCCACCTAAAACGATTAAATCAGCCATTGAAACTGCTTTATTTTTATTGCTGGAGTTAAAATCACTTTGAATTTTTTCCAAAACCTTGAGGACTTTATTTAACCTCTCAGGTTGATTAACCTTCCAATCTTTCTGAGGTGACAAACGTATTCTAGACCCATTGGCGCCACCTCTATTATCAGAGCCGCGAAAGGTACTTGCAGAAGCCCAAGCAGTTGATACTAGCTCACTTACTGATAATCCTGAGCCTGAAATTTTCTTTTTAAGCATGGATATATCTCTTTCGGAAATTAGCTGGTGATTAAGCTTAGGAACTGGATCTTGCCAGATGAAGTCCTCTTTTGGTGCCTCAGGACCTAGGTACGTCGTATTAGGACCCATGTCACGGTGAGTTAGCTTGAACCATGCTCTGGCGAATGCATCATCAAATTTTTCAGGATTATCATAAAAGTTTTTTGATATTTTTTCATAAATAGGATCAAAACGAAGTGACAGGTCTGTTGTCAACATAGTAGGTCTGTGCCTTTTTTCAGAGTCAAACGCATCAGGAAAGATTTCACCGACATCTTTTGCAACCCACTGGTTCGCTCCAGCAGGGCTTTTTGTTAACTCCCACTCATTATCAAACAGCATTCTAAAGTACATATGATTCCATTTAGTGGGTGTTGGTGTCCATATAACCTCTAATCCTGATGTAATTGCATCCGGTCCCTTTCCTGATTTATAATTACTTGTCCAGCCCATACCTTGCTCCTCAATGCCTGCAGCCTCCGGCTCAGGTCCAACATGTGAAGCAGGTCCTGCACCGTGAGTTTTACCTAAGGTATGGCCTCCTGCAATAAGGGCTACGGTCTCTTCATCGTTCATTCCCATGCGACCAAAGGTTTCCCGAATATCCTTGGCTGCAGCTACAGGATCAGGATTCCCATTAGGCCCTTCAGGATTTACATAGATAAGTCCCATCTGCACAGCAGCAAGTGGTTTTTCAAGGTCTCTATCGCCACTATATCTTCCATCTTCAAGCATGTTATGCTCAGAGCCCCAATAAATATTACCAGCAGGCTCCCATACATCTTTTCTTCCTCCGGCAAAACCCAGAGTCTTGAATCCTGTAGATTCCAGGGCGACATTACCAGCAAGTATCATCAAATCAGCCCAGGATATTTTACTACCGTTCTTTTGTTTAATTGGCCAGAATAGCCTTCTTGCTTTATCTAAGTTAGCGTTGTCTGGCCAACTATTTTGCGGTGCAAATCGATGTTGACCTTCACGCGTTCCACCTCTACCATCTCCTGTCCTGTAGGTACCAGCACTGTGCCAGGCCAAACGTATAAATAGTCCACCATAGTGGCCATAGTCTGCAGGCCACCAATCTTGAGATTCTGTCATGAGATCATTTAGGTCACTTTTAAGTGAAGCATAGTCCAATGAATTAAATGATTCTCTATAACTAAAGTTCTCTCCCATTGGATCTGAATCGGAAGAATGTTTTCTTAAAACACTTAAATCTAGTTGATTGGGCCACCAGTCCCTGTTTGTTTTAAATTTTCCTGAAAATGAACTACTGTTTGAACTTTCAACATATGGTTGTTCGCAACTCATTGTGTAAAATGCTAATAGCAGAAAGTATTTATAAATTTTCATAACGATGACTCCATTTTTAATTTCAAATTAATTGAATCTGGTAAGGATGTGCTTCACGTTTAATAAAATAAGCAATATTGAATGTTTATTATACCTCGTTATTGATCGAGTACAAGAACACATTCCCAAGGATACCAAAGGAAGATAATTTTTCTTGGTAAACTGAGTAGGATAGAATCCCTGCGCTGTAAACACTAAATGATTCTCGATCAAATTCAGAGACACCCTTTTTCCCATAGCCTAGCGGACATACTGGCATGTCACTTCCAGCTGCCATACTATTGCAAACTTCGGCGACTAATGACTCATGTTGATCATAATTCGGATTAGTACCATAAAGTACAATGCCAGTTATAATAAATATCGAAAAGAATAAATAATATTTCTTCATTTCCAAACTCCTTACTCCATTATGTCCAATTTATTTTCAGGAAGATTAAAAATTCAATGAAATAATTTTTTTTTAATCTAATTGAAAAAAGATTTAATTAGGAAAAACTATAACCTAAAAAGACAGAACAATATATTTTTGATATAAATAAACTAATGAATTTTTGATTTTTGGCTAACTGCTTAGGCTATTATTTAATTCTAAAATTTGTTTTGGAATTGGATAAGTCTTAAAAATTTTTTTTGATTTCATATCGACATCCTCAAGTTCATCATTTAGCGCTTCTAATGCTCTTTTCAGATAATCCTCATCATCTAGAACTTGATAAAGTAAAAAGTAATTATCATAGGATATTTCTTTTTTTTCATTTATCAAATTTTCAAGTGTGCTTGCATCAACTATATCGCCATATTTTTTGTAAATAAGATTGATCATGATATTAAAATATAGATTTTCTTTGACATCGCCGACACTGCCACTTTTATATCTATTAAAGCAGTTTTCAGCTTTTTTTAATTTATTATTAAAATAATAAGATTCTCCCATTCCAAAATGGGCAGATGCATTAATTGCTGGGTCATTAGTTTGAATGCCTAAAACATATGTGTAAAGCTTAATAGCTTCCGAGTAATCGCCAATTACCAAATTTATATTTCCAAGCATATTTGCTGTCCATCCAATACCATGCTTGTTACCTACCTTTTCAAGCATTCTAACAGCTTCCTTTAAGGTTAAAATTGCTTCATCAATCTTCTTTTGTTTGCTAAATAGAATCGAATACCCCATGTCTCTCATTGAATAGGCTGCCATATTCTCATCCCCAAGTTCTCGAGATATCATTATGGAATTAGTGTAGTAATTAATGGCTTTTTCATATTCTCCAGTTTCTCCATATGATTCAGCAATTAAATGCTTTACAGTTGCTTGGGCTGATTTCTCATTTTCATTTTCAGCTATTGTTAATGCTTGCTTCAAAATCTTGATTGCATCTTTTGGCTTATCATATCTATTATAAATCCAAGCAACGTTAATAGACTGTTGAATGATAGCTGATTTTTTATCAATCTTTTTATAAAGTCTCAATCCTTCTTCAGCATACTGAAGCGATTTGTCCTCATCATCAAGAAAATAGCTCACCGTTCCAAGAGCAGATAGTGAGGCCGCAATTTCTACGGTGTCAGCTAATTGGTTTGCTAATTCCAATGATTTTTGATGGTAAAATAAGGTACTATCGTGATTTTGCTTTCTTCCATATGCACTTCCAATACCCCTGAATGAACGCAGAATAAAATACTTATTGTCCAACTCAGCACCTAATTTGAGAGAACTTTTATTGTAGTAAAGAAGAGAATCCAAGTTTCCTTTCATCCAAAATGAACTTGCAAGGTCAAAGTTTGACTGAGCGATTGCTTTTTTATTATTGAGAGTTTTTGCCCAATTGCGTGTCTTACGAGTGTTTTTGATTGCACTATCGTAATCACTTAGTGACCTGTGTGTTTTTGACAATAAGAGTCTGGCATCTACAAGGCTCTCATCTAATTCAATTGCCTTTCGTAGGAGATCCTGTACAATTTTAATTTCGGTCTTATTCTCCCTCTTTTTATATTGATATTTTGCTCTCAGATAGTGCTCGTAGGCTAGTGGGTCTCCTTTAACAACCGCTTCTTCAATATCATCAATTATATTAACATCTATTTGATTTAATATTTCTTTTGATAAATCCTTTTTGATAAGTGCTAGCTTATTCCAATTGGTTTCCCATCTATTTGAGAAAATAATCTTTGATAATTCTTTATCAAAAATTTCAATGGATAATTGAAAAAGAGAATCCATCCTCCACATTGTCCCCTTTACCAAATATTTAACACGTAATTCATTAGATATCTCCTCATTATTCATTTTTTGAATATCTAATTTTTCAATATCGTTTAACCCAACAACCCTCACAGTACCAGAGCTTGTTACATCTGAAATCAAGTCTGAACTAATTCCATAAGAGTAGAATTCATCTTTTTCATCACCCTTATTGTCAAATGGTAGTATAGCAATGGAAGAGGTACTTATTTCATCAGATATGCCTTTCTGTAGAAATGATACATTAATCCAAAAAATAAGCCCTATTGTTGTTAACACAGCTCCTGTCAGATTATAAACATTCCATTTAAATTTATTTTGATCTTCCTTTTCAAGTTTTGGACTTATACTTGATAAGTCTGTTTCAATAAGATTATGGGACGTGATACAAAAGACTTCAACTTTTTGGCCTACCCCTTTTAGCTTTGGCTTACCAATGTATTTAGTTTCATATTCATCCTCTCTAATAATTGCATCATTGACTTTATTTGATATTGCAATTCCCCCAGGAGCTGAGAACGGTTCAATCCTAGCAGCAATGTTAACATCATCACCAAGTACATCGTTGTTATCTACTATTACTTCGCCCAGGTGTATTCCAATTCTAAGGTTGAGACCCTCAATATCCTTTGATACTTTTTGCATTTCTATGCTGGATTTGACAGCATCTGTAATTGTATCGAAAGTCAACAATAAGCCATCCCCCATTTCTTTGACCCAAGTACCTTTAAAATTTTGAACTATAGGCTGAAAGGTTTCTCTTTGTTTTTTGATCAGCGCAGAGGATTTAGATTGATTGTCTGCAGATAATCTTGTGAAACCAACAATATCTGTGAATACAATTGCTGCGAGTTTTCTATTTGAGGCTGACATTATAAACTAAATCTAACTATCATTACATAATTATAAAAAATATCGAGAAATTATGACGAGTAAGTTGTCGTAAAATTGTATATCTCATTTCACTAAAAGGTGAATTTTATACTTTAAATAAGAACTAATAAAGGTTTCCTAGAACAATTCTTGGATCGGGAAATACTTTAACAGCAACCTTATGGTCAGATTCAGATACTACCCCAGGTAGATCACATTCCTCTGGTTTAATTAAGCTTAATTGAAAGTGGACATGAGATGGCCATCCACCATTATCCATTTCACTCCCTAGATAACCTATTACCTCTCCAGAACGAATTTTTTGCCCAATGTGTTTATGTTCCAATGACGACTTACTAAGATGCCCATACAAAGCATACATACTTTGATCATCAAATTTATGTCTAGTGATAATTGTGTAACCGTAATCTAGGTTTTGATCATTATAATTAAATAAAAAGATTTCTCCATCATAAAATGATTTTACTGGAGTGCCTTCAGGTGCACCAATATCAATGCCCATATGAATAAATCTATTTGTTTTTTCAAATAATTCACCTTCATACATATTTGGTCTTTTTTCATTATACCTCCCAATGGAAAAGGAGTTAGAAGTGTCTTGAAATTTATTATTTGATTCAAAATCATGGACGAAAACATTTTCAGGTAAGTCAATGATATTTTCGAACGAAATATTTGAGATATCTGGCATCTCTGGTATAAGATCTATCCCCTGGAAGAATGAGTTTACAGACATATTATTCCGAACCAATTTATATTATAAATATAAATATTATTATAGTTACCGCTTATGTATAAAGTCAATTATTTTCCATGAAATAGATTGCAATTAGAGCAAATAGAATACCAATCAATAAAAACAAAATAGTTTTCAGTTTTGAACCTTTCATTTTTTAATAATGCTATCTGGTGATGGATATTCATTTTTTGGCAAACAGGCCTGGGAATCTTTTAATTCAAGTTCCTCAATGGTCTTATAAACAGTTTCTAGGTAGAGTCTGTCTTCTCCTTCTAATTCTTTTTCTAAAATGGAAAAGTATTTTCTCTGCACTTCCAGCTCTGTTAATCCATCCTCCCAGACATAATTTAGTACTTCCCAAAGATATTCCTGGTCAATGCTCATGATCAAATTTAATATAGCTGATAAAAGTATGTATGGCTACTTTTTGCACTTTGAAACATAGCAGCGGGTCTATAAACAAAAAAAGCCTCTCAACTGGCGGCTTTACATTTCCCGTTTTCCTAAGCACTTCTAGCGACTAAGGCTGATACACCGATTCTCTGATTGTTCTAAGCCCGGTTGGTGAGTTCTAAATTATGAATTGCTCTTGATGTTAGTTCATGTTACATAATATTTTATTAATAAACATCTTTAATTATAGTTAGTTTATCCCAGCTGGGTGACAGTCTATGATTGCTATTTTTAAAATATTTGATAAAATATCCAAAACTTCTCAATTATATATACTAAATAATCTATTTATGACTGAATGATTAGAGAAGGAAAAATTGGCATGCCGCATGTGGTAGTTTTTATTTTAACTCTACTTTTAGCAGACTACTTATTTTCTCCTGTTTTTGAAAAAATAATTTTTGCTACTAGCAAGTTCATAGATAAAAGAGTTTTAAGAAATTTAAAAGAGCAAGATTGTGCTGAATTTTTACTTTCTCTTGATAAAAAAGTAGCTTTTGATAAAACCGAGATTTCAAAAGGCTGGGTAACAGAAAATTGGATGTTTAATTTATGGGAAAAACCTTCTCATTTAGGTAAAGGATTAGCAGTTGGTCGTATGAAATGTGGTACAACTGCGGTTATAATTGATAAAGAAGGTGATGATTACAAAATTTGTTCTCCATTTGATGAATCAATTGGATGGATAAATAAAAAACAAGTTTCTTTTACATTCTATCAGAACCCACAGACTCAAAAACCTTGTAACTAGATATCCAGTGCATTTCCTATTACATGACAGTGAGAAAAATAAATTATGAACTTAATATTTATTGATTGGCTGATTATCATCATCGTGCTAAGTGGAATGATTTATTCCGTTAGCTTCACAAAGGGTTTAATGAGAAGTGTAACTGACTTTTTGTCTGCTGGTAGATCTGCAGGTAGGTATTTGATATGTGTTTCTCAAGGTGCTGCTGGACTTGGAGCTATAACAATTGTGTCATTTTTAGAAGTAGGATACATAACTGGTTTTTCTTTCCAATGGTGGGGCCTTAGTCAGGGTATTATTTTATTGGCAATTACGGCATCTGGTTGGGTTATATACAGGTTTAGAGAAACAAGAAGTCTCACCTTAGCTCAATTTTTTGAAAAAAGATATAGCAGAAAATTTCGAATTTTTGCAGGTATTGTTGCCTTCGTTTGTGGCATCATTAATTTTGGTATATTTCCTGCTGTAGGCGCACAATTCTTTATTAGCTACTGTGGCTTTCCGGATTATATTTTTGGTCTACCCACTTTTCCTCTCGTAATGATTTTTTTAATAGGCATTGCATTGTATTTTGTATATACTGGAGGACAAATAGCAGTAATTATCGCTGATTTTTTCCAGGGCGTATTTCTTATTGTAGTTTTATTCGCTATTACAATATTTCTATATAAAAGCGTTGACTGGAACCAGGTATCTGATTCCTTAAAAAATACGCCAATAAAATTGGCAGAGGAAGAAATTCAAAAATTAAAAATAGAAGATTCGTTCAAGCTTCTTTCCGAGAAACAACAGTTTGAAAAAATTGAAGAGATTAATGCTAAATATGAAAATTCATCTTTAATCAATCCATTCAAAACCAGTCGGGTGGAAGATTTTAATCTAACCTATTTTTTAATTGGTTTGATTGGTATGTTTTACGGACAATTAAGCTGGCAAGGACATCAGGCATATAACTCATCTGCAAAAAGTGCTCATGAGGCAAAGATGGCTGCGGTGTTAGGTGATATTAGATGGAAGCCTCAAGGATTGTTCATTTTTCTAGTGCCTGTTTTAACTTATGTTTTTATGAATCATCCTGATTTTGGATCAGTAGCAGATTCAGTGAACATTACGTTAAGTTCACTAAATACAGATACATTAAAAAGTCAAATGAGAGCACCTATCGTTCTATCTGAGGTCTTGCCTACGGGATTGCTAGGAGCTTTTGCAGCACTTATGTTGGCTGCATTTATCAGTACCCATGATACATACCTACACTCATGGGGGTCCATTTTTGTTCAAGATGTACTGATGCCATTTAGAGATAAACCTTTTAGCAAAGATGAACATATTAAAGCTCTAAGATATTCAATTTTTGGAGTCGCTATTTTTATATTTATCTTCAGCCTAGTTTTTGATCAAAATCAAGAAATTGCTCTTTATTTTGCTGTTACTTTTGCAATATTTGCTGGAGGGGTTGGCGCGGTTATCATTGGTGGTTTATATTGGGACAAGGGAACCACTGAAGGAGCCTGGGCCGCTATGATCATAGGCGGAACCATAGCAGTTACAGGAACTATAGTTCCTCAAGTATCAGACTCTTGGCTTAACAACAGCGGAGGCATGCTTGGGGTCAAAAGTCTTATTCTAAGATTGAAAGATATAAATGGTATCAAATTTTATGGCCTTAGTATGGCCTTTTCTTCACTTTCATATATCGTAGTATCCTTGCTCACGTTTAAAGAAAAAGTGAATATGAATAAACTTTTAAATCGTGGGAATTACAGTATCAAAAAAGAAAAAAAGGTTGTAGACAAAAATGTGAAAACTTTCTGGAGAATTTTTGGTATTGGAAAAGAATTTACAATTGAAGATAAAATTATCTACCTAATAAGCTATGTGTGGAACATTTTCTTCACCCTCGTTTTTGTTATTGGTACGGTTTATAATCTATCTAATAGTGTAAGCGATGATTCGTGGATGGTTTATTGGAAATATCAAGTTTACATTAATATAGTATTTTCATTTATCATAATTATATGGTTTTCTATAGGCGGGTTTGTAGATATCAAAAAGATGTTTTCATTATTAGGCTCCAGTCAAAGAGACCACCAAGACTCAGGCTGGGTTAGTGATTAATTTTATAGTTTTAAAGACATTAGATTACTCTTCTTCATCAGATAAATCATTCTTAAATGATTCATATTTCTTTTCATAATACTTAAAAGAGCCATGGCCAACAATAACGACTAACAAGCTGCTATAGAAAAGCATTTCTCTAAAATCCATATTTTAAACAAGTTCCATACTTGTATTAATTAAAGGAAACAATGGTGCCATGCAATTTCATCTATCTTTTTCTATTTCTCCACATAAAAAGAAACAACATGAGAGGAATTGCAATAAAAATTGATACAAGAAGTATGAGCTCTAAACTCATTTAAGATTAATCATTATTATTAAAATTAATATATATCCTTTCATCTGATCCAATAGCTCTTTTGTAAACCTTCCCAGTTTCATCTTTCTCTATGAGCCATTCCGTTCCGTCTCCATCAGCCCTGAAATTTCCTAACCCATTTTCCAACTCATCAATCTTTGTTTTTATTGCCCTCAAATGAAATCTATCTTCACCTTTTAATCTTTTGTCCAGTTTAATAAAGTATCGCTTTTGTACCTCTAGCTCTGTGAGTCCCTCCTCCCATACACTATTCCACACCTTTATCAGATACTCTTTATTGATCATTAGTGCGAATATCCTTTTGTTCAACTTTCATCGTAAATCCATTCATAGACACCCTGAATAATCATTGAACCAATTAAGACCGAAATTGCTAAATTACCAGACTTGATTGGGTCACCTGTCCAATACCAAGAACATAATAAGACCCATAAGAAAGTAGTTAACCTAATCTGAAGAGATTTTTTAGAAAATATATGTTTGATTATTTCTTTCAATTGCTAAAAGACCTTATTTTAATCTAAAAGTAATTTTAGATGACTTTACTTCATGAGTGACATAGATAAAAATTTAATCGATATTCTTAAAAAGTTCCCAGATCAAAATCCAAATCCTGTAATAAGAGTTTCTGGTAATGGCATACTCGAATATTATAACCATCCCTCAGAATCGATTATAAAATTTTATGATCTAAAAATAAATAAAAAAGTTGGCAATGACCTGATGGATCATATCAATCTTGCAATATCTAAAAAGGTACATTCGTTTGAAGTAAAACTTGAATCATTATCCTACAGTTTTAAATGCGTATACGTCAAAGAATTAAATGGTATCAATATATATGGGACTGATATAACCGCAAAGAAGGTTATTGATAAGTTTCCAGATAGTAACCCTAATCCGGTAATGAGAGTTTCTTATAAAGGTTTATTAGGTTACTTTAATAATGCATCATCAAAATTAGTGAATACCCTAAATCTCAAGGTATCTGAAACTGTTCCAAATCCTTTATTAAAATATGTGGGTGAGGTATCAATTAGCGGTCAGTCTGCAAACTATGAAATCCAGGTTGGGAACCTTACCTACGCTGCATCTTTTGTTCCAGTACCAGAATTTCAATTTATAATTGTTTATGCAACCGATGTTACAGCTTTAAAAGTCATAAAAAAGTTTCCAAATCAAAATCCTAATCCAGTACTCAGGGTCGACATTGAAGGCAACTTGAATTATTTCAATAAAGCATCAAAGTACATAATAGAAAAAATTTCGGCTGAGGTTGGGACTAGATTACCTCAGGAATTCTTAGAAAATATATTAAACAAAGAAAATAAGTTTGAGCTTGAGATTGGGTCAAAGACATATGTGTTTGACATTGTAAAAATTAAAGAGTTCGGCTTTTATTTGATATATGGAACAGATATAACTGATAGTAGGGATAAAGAAAGAATCTTAAAAAAATTATCTAAATATTTTTCCCCGCAGGTATACAACTCAATATTTTCTGGAGAACTAGATGTAACGATAAATACTAAAAGAAAGAACCTGACCGTATTCTTCTCAGATATCAAGAGCTTTACCACAATAACTGAAAAACTCGAACCTGAGATTCTAACCGATTTAATTACAAATTATTTAACTGAGATGACAAATATAGCTATCAAATACGGCGGAACAGTTGATAAGTATATTGGAGACGCAATTATGATCTTTTTTGGGGATCCTCAATCAAATGGTACAAAAGAGGATGCCATAGCTTGTGTAACCATGGCTTTAGAGATGAAAAAGAAATTGAGGAAACTAAAAAAGGATTGGGAGCGAACCGGTTTATCAGAATCGCTAGATGTTAGAATGGGAATTCATACAGATGTTTGTACTGTTGGAAACTTTGGTTCTTCTGACAGGCTAGATTATACAGTGCTTGGAAATGGGGTCAACCTCGCTTCGAGATTAGAGTCAATGGCTGAAGCAAATCAAATTCTTATATCTGAGAATACCCATAATCTTATAAATGAAAATATCGAATCTCAATTTTTTAGCGAAATTACAGCAAAAGGTAAAGCACACACTGTGAAAGCCTACCAGGTTTCAGGTATTGTTTTTAAAAAGATAAAAGAAGATGTAATCAAAGCATCTGAAGACGGGTTTGAATTAAGACTCGATAGAAAAAAAATTAAGAACAAAGAAGAAGTATTATCAATACTTGAAAAAAGTATCGATAGACTGTCAAGTTGACTAAAAAAAATTTTGATTATTTATTACCCCTGTGATTTGTTCCTTTTTTTGTAAAATACTATATGAAATATTCATACTCTAAAGATATAAAGTCAGGTTTTGAAGATACTGAGCGCAAGGTTCATACAGCATTAATGGGAGTTGGTTTTGGTGTCCTAACTGAGATCAATATGAAAGATGCCTTTCAAAAGAAACTTAATTTAGAATACAAAAATTATAAGATCTTAGGTGCTTGTAATCCAACATTAGCTCATCAAGCACTAGAAAGTGAAAGTTTCATTGGGATATTAATGCCTTGCAACATTTTAATTATCGATAATGAGGATCATACTACAAAGGTAGTTTTTCCTGTTGCTGAAAGCCTCTTAGAAGTAACAGGCAATGAAATCATTTATGATCTTGCAAAAAAAGTTGACGATTTGCTAAGATCAGCCTTCGACGCAGTACACTAATATCCTTTTTTTAAATTTTATTCATATAAACAAAAGGAGAACAGTAATATGAGCATGGTACAAAAAGTAAAAGAAATTGATAAAATGACATCCAAGTATTTTATCCCATTTTCAATAGTCTTTTTCGCATTTGCATTTGGTTGGACGTATGCCGGCGGTGAAACAATATTCTCATCATTAATGCAAGATATTAGCATCTTTTTCATTTTAATAAATCAGGGTGTAATCATTAGCTATTTAACCTGGTATAAGTGATTGATTAGTTCTTAAAAAGGGACAACCTAGGTGGAAATCTGTGGACATCCTTATGTTTGTGATACTGTTTGAAATGACTTTATAAAAATCAATGGGAATTGGTATGTGTAAAGGTGTCAAATAACCGTCTTCTTTTTTTGGCGTTGATATCCCATATGATAGGTGAAGACTTTCGTTTATAGCGGCAGTTTTCATAGGGTTGTTTGTAAAATGCTTGTTAGATTTGAACATGAATGATCAAATAGTAGAAATTGTAGGATGGTTAGGCTTTGCTCTGGTATCGATGGGTTATTATTTTAATGCAAAAAAGAAATTATATTGTTTCTATATCTGGGGTCTAGGAAACGCAATATATATTTTATATGGATTCATTATAAGTGCTTTTCCAATTATAGCTATGAGTGTATTTGTTTTGGGCATGAATATCTACGGTTACCTTAATTGGGTTAAAGATTCATAAGAAACCAACTAAGAACATTATTCTTATTTTTCATCTTCCCCTTCTCGTTTAGTCGTTTTATTTAAATCAATGATTATGTCGCCATCATCATTGGTAGAACTAATATTTTTAATCATTTGTTTTATTAACAGGTAAAACACCAGAACTGTAATTACGCCTATAACTAGTTGCGTTTTTAATGGAATTTCGACCATTAGTTCATCCTGCCTTATATGGATACATCACGATCGAAAAGTACTTAAGGTTTTTAAATGATCATCATTTAAATATTCAGAACTAAAAATACATATCCCATCAGCGCCTTTGTTTAAAGATTCTTTGATTACCTTTTTAAGGTCTTTTGAATTGAACCAGTCAACAAACAAGCCTGATAGATATAAACTATTAGGTTTTTTATACTTTATTCCTTTTAATATGCTTTCACCTATCCAGTTGATATCTCCATCGTAAAATGCATGATAGTTCATTGGACAAATTATATCTAGATCCCAATTTGACCAATCTTGTAGTACCATTTTGCTTGACATTTTTGGGTACGGGAAAACAGCCGCCGATATTTTGGTATTTTTTTCATGGCTTATGGCTTTAAGCTCTTTGACTAAAGATGAGACAGCGTCGAGCCTGAATTGCTTCCACTCTTGAACAAGTTCGCCCCCATCGATATCAACAGGATCGATGCCAAATTTCTCTTTAAACCTTGATCTTCCGTTTGGATGATATCCAAAATCATATTCAGGCATTTCATGGTCTTGATTAATCTTATAATACTTTTGAAGATTAATGGGTAAATAAAGATCACAAAATCTAACGTAATCCAAATGTACTGAAGCGATACCGTCTATAGAGGCAATTTTTGAAATGTTACTCTTAACGTATTCTCTTGCATCATAGCTGAAAGGACTTAACCATTGATAGTAGTCAACATAGGGACGGTATTCTGAACAATTGTCTCCCCTTTTATTAACTGAGTACCAGCTTTTATTTCCCATTACATTTTTATCATATGGCCTATTAAGCGTCCAAATCCAACCATGAATATTGACCCCAATATCATTCGTTAGTTCTACAAGAAATTTTAATTGGGAAACGTTTGCATTGACAAAGATTTCCTCAATTCCGGCTTTTTTTAATTTTAAAAAATAATTTCTCCATTCTGAATCTGGTTGATATTTAAAATCAAGCCACACACCCATTATTATTGATTTATTCATTTCCGAAAATAATTAAAGTTAGAAAAACAAAAAACCTTAACAGTCTAAGTGAAAATTCCAATAAAGTACATTCCCTCTTTATTTAATGGTTGCTAGATTTATACAAGGGAATATTATGAGAAAGTATTTAACAACATTGTTGCTAATTGGAATGGGCTTTAGTCAGATAAACTCCATTTCTGATGGACCATATATTTTTATAGAAAACGATAAACTAATTGAAAAAAAGATCCTAAATAACCAGGTCACTACTCGAAAACTAGACCAGGGTTCTTACGATACGCTGTATTATCCTGGCCCGTCCATTTTTAATGATATAAGAAAAGTTGCTGCATTTAGCGATATACATGGGCAATATGATTTACTGGTTAGATTATTGGTTAACAATAAAATAATTGATAAAGAACTAAATTGGATTTTTGGAGAAGGGCACTTGGTTATTGTCGGAGATATCTTTGATAGGGGTGACAAAGTAAATGAGATACTCTGGCTTGTTTATGATCTTGAAGGTCAAGCAAAAGAAAAAGGTGGCCGAGTTCATTATCTTCTAGGGAATCATGAATATATGGTCCTCTACAATGATTTGAGATACATTCATGATAAATACCATATTTCCTCAAAATTGCTGGATTTAGAGTATGATCAGCTGTACGGTTATAACACCGTTCTTGGAAGATGGATACGTTCGAAACCAACTATAGTTAAAATAAATGATATAATTTTTACCCACGCTGGTATTTCTGGGGATTTTATTGCCTACGAGAGTTTTAATATTGAAAACATAAACAATAAAATGAGACAGTCTATCCCAAGACTTAAAGAAATAAGAAAGCTAAGGAAAGCGGGAACAACAAATGAATTTTATGAAATTTATTTTGGCGGAAATAGCCTGATATGGTATCGCGGTTATTTTGAAGAAAACTTAAAAGAAACAGATATATTAAAAATTTTAGAAATAGTAGATGCAAATCATGTAGTTGTTGGACATACCTCAAATGAGAGGGTTGTTCAATTATATAATGACAAGGTTATCGGTGTTGACTCTGGGCTTAAAAGAGGGAAGTATGGAGAATTATTTCTTATTAAAGACGAACAATTTTTCCGAGCAACTTTGAGTGGAGAATTAATCGAATTAAAATAATATGAATCATAATGGGAACTTTTTAATAGTTCTATTGCCATCCCTGATAGTGATTATCAGTCCTTCCTACTCCGCATTGAGCTCCTTGCTTAATTCATATAAGGGAGTATGATCTTGCCGATATTAGAATTATTTAGATTGCTCTGACAGAACTGCATTAATCCACTCTTTAATCGTGTTTCGCGATTCAGGTGGCATTCCGTGTCCTATTTCAGGAGACATGGCATCCATCTCCACACCCAGTTTTTGAAATTTATTAACTATACTTTTAGCATATTTAGGCGAAAATGCTTTATCATATTTCCCATTAATTACTAGTCCATTTAATTTTGAAAACTTATCACTGTCAACAGGGCTAAATACTACTGGAAGCCTACCATTATGTATAATAAACCCTCTCAAAGATTCTGGATACTCTGAGGCCAGTTTACATGCCATTATTGCTCCCTGGCTCTGTCCACCTATAAAAACGTTTTTATTATCTAGGTTCTCTTTCTTTAAAATGTATTTAATCGTTTTCAATACACTTTTGGAACTAAAATTAATTTGTTCCTGATTGGAGGTGGTATCGCCATCTACTATTTTCCAATCATACCAACTAAATTTTTTTGAAAAAAAGCCCATCTTATATGGTGCTTGCAAAATTACAACTGAAAAATCATCCCCAAATTCGTGAACTATTTTTCTGTAACTCTTTTTACTTCCTCCGTAACCATGCATAAAGAATAAAACAGATTTATTACTTAGACTGGCTGGTTTTTTAATGTCGTATTTAAGTATTTTCCCAGCGAATAGGTTAGAGCCATAAATAAAACACAGTGTAAATACTGTTAAGGTAGTGTATCGAAATAAATTTTTCATAATGATTTTATCCTAATAGCTGTTTATACTTGCTAAATGATCTTTGATTTTTCGCATTTCTTTTTGCATAATTATGATCCTAGTTTTACGTGCACCATGAACTGAAAATAATGATTTAAGATGCGCATATATTACTTCATCGTTTTTTGTTTCCTCAAAAAATTCAAGAAGATCATATGGTAAGTCATACTTCATAAAAAGATCTGAATGTTCAATCATCAATCTGTTTTCAATATAATCTCTCCATTCAGTTTCTTTTGTTTGAACACTTTTTATATTATCCATTGTTTTATACAATGTCCCGAACATTTTTATTGTTTTGAAATCAACTAGATTTATCTGCCCGCTTCCCATCAAAGTTTCATAGGTAGAAAAATCAGGGTAGTAGGCATTTTTAATGGAAAACCAGATATCAGCAATAAATTCATTTTTTTCATCGAAACTCATTTTTTTTATTTCATTCCAGTTATTAATTAAAAATTGACCTCTGCTAATCTGCCTTTCATATAGAATAATTCTCTTTTCAGTATAAAGTAATAGTTCATCTAATTGTTTTGATAGTAGTTCATATACTTGTTTTTTTTCGTGTTTGAGATCAATATTTTTAATTTTACCATCTACCCAGAGTGATAAGAAGATCCCTAAAAACACAGCAATAAACTCGATACCACCCCTAGCAAGAATATTTTTCATAACAAAATCTACCAATCATCATAGAAACAAAAAACCCCATGAATGTGGAGCTCTAAATACTAGTAATTTTTATAGATATTTTATTGAATATGGTATGTGAAATTTATAATTGGGATTGGTAAACCTTCACCTAACGATCCCAAAGC
>JAYNUL010000014.1:0-16655 GCA_038281125.1 Fidelibacterota bacterium
ATTTACAATTCGGTGAGGATCACATGTTGACTGCGCGCAGTGGATTCTTCTTGACTATGTGAGGGAATGGCCAATATATTTCTTACGACATGTCAAAGTATTTTGGCAAGTTATGGTTAACCAAAACAAAATAAGAAAAGGAGAGTTATTATGACTCGCTTATTCAAATCAATCACTTCAACACTAGTTGCATTTGCACTTGTTGCTGTATTGCCAGCTGAAACTACTGTCGATGCTTCACAGGTTGAATTTGCTGTAGAACAAGAATCCAATGAGGTTTTTGCTAGTGCAGACGTGAAGAAGAAAAAGAAGAAAGGAAAGAAAATCAAAGGAAAAGGCAAGAAAAAGAAGAAAGGCTTTTTCTCAAAGGTTTTCGGTTCTAAGTAACCTTAGTTCTTAAATAGAATAAATAAAAAAGGGTGCGGTTTCGTACCCTTTTTTATTATTCAAAATAAAATTAGTTTTCTATTAACAAACAAGGATGAAAAGAATGTTTACATACCAAAAAGCTAGTTACATTTTTCTTTCTTTTCTTTTATTGTCTTATTCTTCTGCCCAGGATGCGGATACAACTTCTGCAGAAGAAGAAAGCGGAAAGGAAATGTATACCAGTGTTGATGTTAGTTTTACACAAGACAAGGGTAACACCGATCAATTATCACTTTATTATGGATTCAATTACACCTTGATTGGTGATTTTGGGCCTTTCAAGGATAGCGAATTTCTTTTTGATTTTAGCAGAAACGATGATCAGCTCGATGGCGAATCATTCACCGATGATCAGTCATTAACGCTTATGTTTGATGTTTGGGCTAACCAAAAGATATCTCCGTTTTTATTTTTCCAGCAGTCGTTTGATAATATTATTGGCCTTGAAGATAGGATGAATTATGGATTGGGAGCGAAAGTAAGGTTTCCACTTGGTTTGTCAGTAAGTTATGCATTCTTGTTTGAAAAAGAGGATTACAAGTTTTGGACATATAATGATTCATTAGCATACAATCTTGATGAAGATGGTAATCTTTATGGAAGTATTTCAACAGGAGACTATTATGCCACAGACTCTGTTGCCTTAAATCCTGGTGATTATTACTACTGGGACTACTATTATTATGGAGATACTTCCTGGGTAGAAGGCAATGATACGGTATACTATAGTTACACTGATTCAGCGGCCTATTATTATTACACAGACTCTACTGAAGCCCCTGCTGAAGAATTCTTTCGTCACTCTATACGACCAAAAATCAAGTTCAAACTATTTAATGATAATCTAGTTCTCGATTACAGATTCTTCTATAAGCCAAGAGTTGATGATTTTGAGGATTACCTTTTAGAGCATGAACTCAAGGTTTCAATCGCTACATTTTACGAGGCATTAACCATTGATCTTAATTATACAAACAAATATAATTCACGGTATGATGGCGAAAAGAAGTTTATAAATCCAGAAACGTTACTTCCTTACAAGGCCAGAGATGAAAATTTTACCCTCGGTCTTTCATTTATGTTTTGAATTAAAATTAAAGAACTTTTTCATCTTTAGGGACCTGAGACTAATTTCAGGTCCCTTTTTTTATGCAATACGATCACCTAAAAATTGAGGCTAAGTGGCAGAGCCATTGGTCTAAAAACAATACCTTCAAGGCTGAAATAGACCATGAGAAGGAGAAGGTATATGTATTGGACATGTTTCCTTATCCATCTGGATCGGGTTTACATGTTGGACATCCTCTTGGGTATACCGCAACCGATATATATTGTAGATATAAAAGACTTCAAGGTTTTAATGTATTGCATCCAATGGGCTGGGATGCATTTGGACTTCCTGCTGAACAATACGCCATTAAGACTGGCACCCATCCGAAAAGTACTACTGAAGAAAATATAAAAAATTTTAAACGGCAAATAAGAATGCTGGGTTTTAGCTATGATTGGGATAGGGAAATCAATACCACAGATGAAAATTATTATAAATGGACCCAATGGATATTCTTGAAATTATATGAGAAAGGTCTAGCATATGAGGCCAAAGTTCCTGTTAATTGGTGCCCAGAATTAAAAGCTGTATTGGCTAATGAAGAAGTGGTGGATGGAGTATCTGAAATTGGCGGTCATCCGGTTATTAGAAAACCCATGCGTCAATGGATGTTCCGAATTACTGATTATGCTGAATCATTACTTGAAGGTCTTGATTCTTTAGACTGGCCAGACCATGTAAAGGATTTACAAAGGAACTGGATAGGAAAGTCTGTAGGTGCTGAAGTTAATTTTGAAGTGCCTACTATTAAATCAAATATTAAAGTATTTACAACTAGGCCAGATACTCTTTTTGGTGCAACCTACATGGTACTAGCTCCAGAACATCCTTATGTAATGGAGTTGGTAAGTTCTGAAAATCGGAGAAACGTAGAAAAGTACATTGAAAAATCTCAGAAAAAAAGTGACCTTGACAGGGGAGACCTTAATAAAAATAAAACCGGAGTTTTCCTAGGTGAATATGCTCTCAATCCCGTTAACGGTGAGAGGATACCAATATGGATAGCTGATTACGTTTTAATGAGCTATGGAACTGGAGCAATTATGGCTGTACCAGGCCATGATGATCGAGACCATGAATTTGCTAAAAAATACAACCTTCCTATACGTGAAGTAGTTTCCGGAGGAGATATTACCAAAGAGGCTTACACCGATAACGAAAAGGGAGTATTGGTAAATTCCTCCAATGATAATGGTTTAGACGTTAATGGTAAATTGGTTTCTGATGCTATAGCCCATGTAATATCATGGCTATCTGATAACAAAAAGGGAATAAGCAAAACCCAGTATAAACTAAGAGATTGGTTATTCTCAAGGCAAAGGTATTGGGGAGAGCCAATCCCTATTATTCACAAGAATAATGGTGACATTATTCCTGTTGAGTACTCGGATCTTCCTCTAACTTTACCTCAAGTAGATAAGTATGAACCAGCTGACACAGGGGAATCTCCTTTAGCAAATATCAAGGAATGGGTAGAGGTTGAAGGGGGGCGTCGAGAGACAAACACTATGCCTCAGTGGGCTGGCTCCTGCTGGTATTTCTTAAGATTCACAGATCCTAACAACGGTGAACTACCCTGGGGAAAAGATGAAGAGTCTTATTGGATGCCTGTTGATTTGTATATTGGTGGTGTTGAACACGCTGTTCTTCACCTTCTTTACGCAAGGTTTTGGCATCATGTACTATTTGATCTTGGTCTTGTTTCTACTAAAGAGCCATTTAAAAAATTATTTAATCAGGGTATGATACAGGGTGAAGATGGTCAAAAAATGAGCAAATCTCGTGGAAATGTTATTAACCCTGATGATGTTGTTAAGGAGTTTGGTGCCGACAGTTTTCGTCTTTATGAAATGTTTATGGGGCCACTTGATAAGTCAAAGCCATGGAGCACAAAAGGATTACAAGGCTGCTATAGATTTCTCCAAAAGGTATGGCGTCTTTTTAATAATCAGGATATTGTAATTAAAGAGAACTGTGCGGATGATGAGACCCAGAGGCTTCTACATCAAAGCATAAAGAAATCTTCAGATGACCTGGATGGCCTACGTTTTAATACTGTTGTATCACAATTGATGATTTTAACCAATCATCTATCAACGCTAGATATTTTAGATAAAGATGTATTGCGTCAATTTTTAATCCTATTGAATCCATTTGCACCACACCTATCAGAAGAGCTTAATGAAAGATTAGGATATCAGCCTATTACGTCCTCTCAATGGCCAGAATATGATGAAAAATTGATTATCGATGAAATGATAACTATAGCGGTTCAATTCAAAGGAAAAACCAGAGGAACGATAGATATTGCGCCTGACACCAATGAAAGTGATACCATGGAGATTGTCAAGAAAACAGAATTTGGAAAGAAATATTTATCACAAGGCAATGTGATAAAGATTATATACATTAAAAACAAAATCATAAATATTATTAATTAGTTGATAAAGCCATGAATAAAATCATCCTTTTACTCACCCTTTCCTTTAATCTTTTCATGGGTTCTTTGTTTGCCTCTACAATAAATGATATAGATAAAGATCCATGGCTCCGTACCTGGCTATTCATTGGTCCTTTTGACGAATACGACGTGGCAGAAAAGGTGTCAGATTCACTTTATAATGCTAGCTTTGATGAAATTCAATTATATGCCTCAAAAGTAAATGGATTGGAGTCGAATATAATTAAGTCAAGTTCTCCGTATGGAGCTCACGCTATTTATCAATATTATCCTAAGGATAATGAAAAGTACATCATTGGTTTTTGTAAAATTAATTCTCAAAAAGAACAATCTGTATACTATAATCAATTGATTCATGAATGGGACGAAGTTTCCTTTTATGTAAACGGAGAAAAAATTGTTAATAGGGTACGAGATTCATACAATTGGAAAAAAGTTAAAATACCAAAAGGTATAAGCGTTGGTAGAATGATTACTGAGATTAAGCCCAATGCTTTGAATTTTTTTAATAGCTACTTTAACAAAATTCAAGTTGGTCTATTTAAAGATAGATTTACTTCTAAGATAAATGGAATCGCAACTTATAAAGGTAATCCAATACCTAATGCTCAGGTTAATGTTGAGAATTTGGAAGGTTTATCAATACAGGTAACGACCGATAATAGAGGTTATTACGAGTGCCTTGTATTAAATGAGGATTTACATGAAAACATAACAATAACCTCGGAAAAGGGTGAATTGAAATTTCATGGTACTATGGAAATTTTAAAAAGCAGTTATACTAATAAGCTAGATATAGAGTTTGATGAATATGGATCTGAAATATCAGGTAAAGTTTTAACCCTTTACGAGGCTAAATCTCAGCCAGACGTTTTAGTGAAAATTATCGATTCCAAAACCAACAAGACGATAAATCAAGCTTTTACTGACAATTCAGGGAATTTTGAATTTAATTTAATGAGAAAAGGGTCATACCACATCAAAGTAGATACAAAGGACGATAGTTATTTTGCCTTAAATGATAAGGGTGAAAAACTGAAATTGACAATTGGAAGGAAGAAAAGGTTACCAAAGAATATCAAAATTATGTCACCATTAGCTGATCGTGGCTCCTGGAAACAAACAGATTTTATAAGTGGGATAAAAAGCAATTATTTATCTGATATTTTTACAGATTCTAAAGGTAAAGTGTGGTACGCATGCCATACAGGCTTATCTGTTTTCGATGGGAATAAATACATAACAATTGGAGCTAAGGATAGTCTGCCACCCACCACAGTTAATAAGATTTTTGAAGATTCGAAAGGCAATATTTTTGTAGCACTGAGACATTCTTACACAGGCTTTGGTGGCCTTTTCATTATAGATGAGAATTATGAAGTTATAAACTTTTTAAAAACACATGGTATTCAGGAGCAGGGAATTGAAGATATAAAAGAGGATGAAAGTGGTAATTTGATTTTTGCTGGATGGATGGGTCTGTATATCTACGACGGTACAAAAGTTAGGCATTTAAGATATGGTGATGGAATGGGGTCAGGTCAGGTCCAAGATATCTTAGCCGACAATAGTAATCTTTGGCTTGCGACTACAGATGGACTAGTTCATTACAATGGGTCAAAGTTTAACAATCATGGTATAAAAGTTGTGAACTCTGACCTCAGAAAGGTTTTCAAATCGCCTAATAATGAATTATTTGTGACTCCAAGATCGCCTTGGGGTGAAAACAAATGCGGAATATATAGATATGATGGTTTCCAGTTTAATCTCCTAAAATCCAGTCAGTTATATTGGAATGTCTGGGATATAGTTTTTGACGAAAGCGGAGGAATGTTTTTTAATACTTCGGAATACCTAATATTTAGCAAAGATGAGTTTAGTCAATCTTTATCGCCAAAATGGTCGACGAATTTGGATATGACTTGGATAACAAGTATAGAAAGATCAATTGATGGAACCTTAATGATTGGAACCTGGGAAAGCGGTGCTTGGAAATATGATATGGAATCTATTAATACAATTTCAGATGTAGATGGTATTCAGGCTTGGATTAATGGAACCATTGTTGATAACGATAACAATTTATGGGTAGGGACTAGAGGTGGAGGCCTTTACAAAATCAAAGATAATAAAATAATCAAAAAATATACGATGGCTGACGGTTTACCATCTAATGATGTCAGAGTTTTGGAGTTAGATAATTTTGGAAATATTTGGGCTACAACTAGGAAAGGATTATTTAGTTTGTCTGGTAATAAAATAACAGCATATGATACTAAAAATGGATTTGTATCAGATGATATGTTTAATGTTAAAATAAGCAAACAAAATACCGTTTGGGTCTCAGGCGAAGGTTTTTTGAGTTCGATGGATGGTGATGTAGTTCGTAATTATTCAAGGACAAATGATAGTACCAGATTTTTTGGATATAACGCTGGATTGTTAGTATTAAATGAAAATGAGGTGTTACATGGTGGTACCTTTTTAAAAAGGTTTAAAAAAGATGGTAATTCTTATACTTTTGAAACTATGATACCGAATAATTGGGTTAATGGAATACAATTAGATTCAAGCAAAAATATATATTACAGCGATGCCTTTGAGGGAATTGTAAAAGTTCAAGATGGAAAGAAGGTGTTAACTCATAACACAGAAAGTGGGTTTTTATTTGATGAGCCAAATACAGTCTACATTGATGAAAGAGACTGGATTTGGTCAGCAAGCGGAAGTGGTGGTGTCGCCTTTTTTGATGGTAATATATGGAGTTATTTAGATAGTGAGGACGGATTACTTAATAATAATGTTCATGGAATTACATCAGATAAGATTGGCAATTATTACTTTTCACATAGAATTGGAATAACAAAATACAGACCGAAGAAAAGAAAAGGTCTAGTATCTATTGACAAAGTTTCAACCTCTACAAGTGACTACACAGGGAGTTCATTAAATAATATCAAAAGCATTGTAGAAGAGCGTATTAGGTTTTCTTTTACATCTAGAAATCCAAATTATAGACCTGGTAAAGATAGTTTTATTTATTCTATCTATTCAGATGATTTTAATTTTTCTGGAGTTACTACAAATCCCTATTTTGAATGGTATGCACCGAAAACTGGGGAATATACATTATCATTAAAATCAGCTGATAGAGACCTGAATTACTCTGATTCGAAATTTTTGACTATCCAAATATTAAATCCTTGGTATCTTAGATTTAATTTTCTATTCCCATTCTTAGGCTTTATTTCATTGATTTTATATGCAGCATATTCTTCAACATCTAGATATATAAGACAAAAGAAATTTAATGAGCAGTTAAGATTAGAAAGTCAAAAAAAGGATAAGGAAGCTCGTAAAGTATTAGAGGAAAAGAATAAAGACCTTATTGAATCCCAAAAAGCAGCTGAAGCTGCTAATGAAGCCAAAAGCACCTTTTTGGCAAACATGAGCCATGAACTTCGTACTCCACTTAATGCCATCATTGGCTACAGCGAAATGTTGATCGAAGATGCTGAAGAAGAAAACGAGGATTTCATACCTGACCTTGATAAGATCAATGGTTCAGGAAAACACTTACTTGGTCTAATTAACGATATTTTAGATCTTTCAAAAGTAGAATCTGGAAAGATGGAACTTTATGTAGAAGATTTCAACCTTCAAGATGCAATGGCCGAGATAGAAGCGACTATAAAACCACTCGTAGAAAAGAATTCAAACTCATTTAGTCTAGAATATGATACAAAGGTTAAGAATATGATGGCAGATGTTACGAAGGTGCGACAGATACTTCTTAACTTACTCAGTAATTCATCAAAATTTACTAAGGATGGTGCTATTAAGGTTTATGTGAGAGATTCAAGAAAAATTGAAAATGGAGTTGAATTTATAATAGAGGACACTGGCATAGGAATGTCTGCTGATCAAGTAAAAAAGGTATTTCAGCCATTTACACAGGCTGATGAGAAAACAACTCGAAAGTTTGGTGGAACAGGATTAGGCCTAACTATTACAAAGATGTTTGCTGAAATGATGGGTGGCATGATAGATGTTACATCTGTTGAAGGTGAGGGAACAGCATTCACAGTAACTCTACCAAAAGTAGTAAATGATGATACCTCCGATTTAGACCAGCCAAGTTCGGAACAATCAGATGATAAAGATTATACAGTATTGGTCATAGATGATGATGACAGCGCCCAAGATATGATGAAACGGTTTCTCGAAAAACAGGGATATAGTGTTATACAGGCAAAATCTGGTGAAATGGGTCTCAAATTAGCAACGGAGCATATGCCTGATTTAATAACCTTAGACGTCATGATGCCAGAAATGGATGGCTGGGAGGTATTAAATACTCTCCAATCAAATGAAAGATCTAAGAAGATCCCAGTTATCATGTTATCCATGGCAAATGAGCCTGATATTGGATACTCACTTGGCGCAACTGACTATCTGACAAAACCAGTTGACTGGAATGAGCTTTCAAACATTCTATCAAAACATCAGATTGAATCAGACTCTCAAACTGTGTTAATAGTTGAAGATGATGAAACAACCAGGCAAATGCTTCGAAAAAGCCTTGAAACAAATGATTTTAAGGTAAGAACTGCTCATAATGGCAAGGATGGACTCGAAAAGGTAAAGCAGTTCAAACCAGGTTTAATATTATTGGATTTAATGATGCCAGAAATGGATGGCTTTGAATTTGCTGAGCGATTACGGGAAAAGAAAGAGTGGTTAGATATTCCGGTAGTTGTTATTACAGCAAAAGATCTATCTAAGGATGACCTCACCAGATTAAAAGGCAATGTAGAAACCATCATGCAAAAAGGCTCATACAGCAAGGATGAACTACTTACTGAGGTAGGAGATAGAATAAAAAAATTAAAGGGAGGCAAAAAATTATAATGACAAAAATACTAATAGTAGAAGATAATGAAATGAATAGAGATATGTTATCTCGTAGATTAGAGAGAAAAGGATTTTCAGTTGTAATGGCAGAAGATGGTCAACAGGGGGTAGATATGTCTAAAAGCGAGAGTCCTGACCTTATACTAATGGATCTTAGTCTTCCTGTTATGGACGGATGGACTGCAACATCTACGATTAAAGCTGACACTCAAACAAATTCAATCCCAATTATCGTTCTAACTGCTCATGCTATGGCAGGTGATAGAGAAAAGGCACTCGATGCCGGCGCGGATGAATATGATACAAAACCAATTGACTTTAAACGTCTGCTGGTTAAAATAAATCAATTTATATAATAATTTATAATATTCAGTTATTGTGATGAATAAAAGGACTGAATCTGCCTACCTTGCTAAGGCCAGACATAATCTTAAAAATCCCGTAAATGCGATACTAGGCTACAGTGAGATGCTGATAGAAGACTGCGAGGATGAAAATCTAAACGCTCTTGTTTCAGACTTAGTAAAGCTTAATAAAGCCGGAAATGATGTACTAGATGCCATAGATGATAACTTTGACGAAAAAAACCTTTCTGAAAATAATAAATCCATAATGGATGTTGCCAAGGATACAGAGATTGCAATAAGAACTCCATTAACTACTATTATTGGCTATTCTGAATTGATCATTGAGGACAATTATAAAATTAAACTTGATAATTTCTACTCAGACATGGAAAAAATCATTCAATCTGGAAAACAAATTGAGTTAGAATTAAAATCAATTATGCATTTTAAGGACCATCTGGAAAAAGGCATTAAACTAAAGTCATTTGATGATTCAGATGATTTTTCAATGGTAGAAGATGTTTTATCTAGCATCAAACCATTAAACAGAGAAGATAGGAGTCTGGTAAATACTGGAACAATATTGGCTGTTGACGACAATGTAAATAATACGGATATTTTAAAAAAGCGTCTAGAAAGACTAGGGAATAGGGTATTAACGGCAAATAATGGTAAAGAAGGAATAGATATATTATCATCAAATTGGCAGGAAATTGACTTAATTCTCCTTGATATAGTAATGCCTGAAATGAATGGTTTTGAAGTACTAAGACACGTAAAAGGTTCAAAAATTTTTAACAGTATTCCAGTTATAATGATATCATCTATGGATGACAAAGATAGCATTTATAGATGTATTGAAATGGGAGCAAATGATTATGTAACAAAACCATTTGATAAGGAAATTTTGAACGCTAGGATTAGCTCATCTATCGAACGAAAGCAGCTAAGGGATAAGGAAAAGGAATTAATAAATGAGATTAAACTTGAAAGAGATAAATCTGAAAAACTATTACTTAACATTCTTCCAAAGGAGGTTGCAAAAAAATTAAAAAATAAAGAAAAGAATATCTCAAAAAGACATGAAAACATTACCATTATATTTACTGACCTTGTCAATTTCACGCCTCAAGCAAAAGATTTAAAGGCAGATAAGGTTGTAAGGGTTTTAAATGAACTTTTCAAAAATTTTGATGATTTAACATTGAAGCATGGGCTGGAGAAAATTAAGACAATTGGTGATAGTTATTTTGCGGCTGGTGGACTTACAGGTAATGTACAAGTAGCAGCAAAGAATACTATAAACCTATCAAAAGATATGGTAAAAGCCACTAATTCTTTAAATGATGATACAAATTTCATGGATTTGCAGATTCGAATTGGTATTCATACAGGTAACGTCATAGCCGGAATAATCGGCAAAAACAAGTTTGCATATGATCTTTGGGGTGCTACCGTAAATTTTGCAAGTAGATTAGAATCAACCTGCGAACCTGGAAAAATTCAAATTTCCGAAGATACAAAATCCATAATTGGTGATAGGCTTGATTTAGAATTGAGGAAAGATGTTGAAGTAAAGGGCATAGGGACTATTAATACATATTATCTTAATTATACATAATATATGTTATGTGAATTTTTAAATTAAGTATTATGGTAATTCTTCTTTAAATTTATTCATTTTTTCGACATCACCTATAAGTATTATAGTTTGGTTCGTAGATAAAACTTCGCTTGAAGCTGGATTCATAACTGATTTTCCATTATCATCCATAATTCCTACCACCGATATATCAAACCTATCACGTATTCCCGAATCCTTAATCGTAATTCCATTATATTTATCTACACCTTTAAGACTAATTTCATCTATAGTTAGGTTCATTTTTGAATTTTTTGGGGAAATAACAGAAATTGAATCTTCAACCTGGGGTTTTATTAAAATTTCTGCCATTCTATGACCACCGGATACATATGGATTGATAACCTTATTTGCACCAGCTCTTATCAATTTATGTTGATTTTCCTCACGTGCACACCTACTTAGCAGAAAAATATCAGGAAATATGGTTTTTATGGACATAGTAACAAATAGATTATCTTGGTCAGTATCTAACACTACGGCAACTCCAGATGCTTTATCTATCTGTGCTGCAAATAATGTATCTTCAGAGGTTACATCGCCTTGCAGGCAAATCATCCCGCCTTCTCTTACTATTTCGACCTTTTTTTCATTTTTTTCAATAATCAAAAATTTTTGATTTTTTGCTTTAAGCTCTTTGGCAATCACTGCACCCATCCTTCCATATCCACAAATGATGTAATGATTTTCCAACTTTGATATTGTTTTTTTCATTTTATTTTTCCAAAAAAGTTGTGAATTAATAAATTCTTCGTTTATTGTCCTAAATAACGCACCAACACCTGTTACACCAAAAATGATTAATAATATTGACCAAACCTTGCCAGAGTTATCTAACGCATGAACCTCACCATACCCAACCGATGCCAGAGTAATGATTGTCATATATATACTATCAAGGAGTGTCCATTTACTACCTCCCAAAATATAATACCCTAAAGAGCCAATAACTATTAAAGCAATAAAATAGATTATAATCCAGAATTTTTTATTTTTCATCAAAATGGATTCCTGCTAGTAAATATTAATAAAGGTGGAATGATGAATATATAGGCCATGTCAAAAATTAATTGGAAAAGAGCAAATGATACAGCCAATAAAGTAAAAAGGGACCGTTGCCAGTCCCTTTTTACTTAGGAGGGTGTTCTTATATGGTAAAACTAATCTTTTTCTGCAGCCTTAGCTTTTTCTTTCTGAATAAGAGCTAGATCTTCTATTTCTTTTAGACGCTTTTCAAGAGTCTTAGTTGTTTGCTCTAAGCTAGAAATTCCTTGTTTTAGCTTCCTGACCGTACCTTTTACTTCAGTAGCAAGGTCATCAAGATCATTATTAACATTTCTAAAATTCTTTTCTGTATCTCTAACAAAATTATCTAACTTGAAACTAACATCATCAATCATAACAGCTAGTGAGTCTGTATTCTTTTCAATCAACTCTGTATTGGACACAATGTCCTTCTGAGCTTTTCTGATGTGCTTCCCTCTACCGATAAACCTCAGGTTGTATGTGTGAAGACTATCTGAATAAGAACCTAGTACCTTATCAACGTGCTCTTTATCAGCTAGGTTTAATTCATCCATTCTTATTTTTAATTCTTCAGTCATTGCGTAATAGTAGAAGGCACCTATATATAGAGCCAAGAGCATTACAAACATGAATTTTTCTTTACCGTTCATAAAATTTCCTAATTGTTATTACTTACCTTCTAATCGCCTTTCCCACTCACTCATTTCGGACGTATCAGGTCCAGAAGTATCACCACTTTCTGGTGTCGAAACTTTTTCTGATTGAGTTGCTTCTTTTCCTTCCATCAGGTCGTGAATAATCTGATTACGTCGGTCTGAGCTATCTTTAAGGTCTCCCACTATCTCCTGAACTTCTTCATTGAAATCGTCCAAGGTTCTTTGCAAACGAGTAACCAATTCATCAAGGAGCGCTTGACCGTAGGTGTTGTTGATGCCTGAAAGTAAATTATCAAGTTTTTCATTAAGATAGTTCTGGCGACTATCTTTATTATCAAAATCAATACTCATAATTATTAATAAATTAACTCTTTATATTGGATTGTTAGACGCTAAATTTGATAAAAGAAAGGATTTTTGGCAACCATGAATTCAGGGCCAATGTTTAATTGTCTCATACCCTAATTCATTGACTGAATTTACCAGTTCCAAAAAAGTTCTTTTTTGAATACTATGTGGTAAACGATCTACTTCTTTAATCTTCATTAGGTCCTCAGGTGGACCTAAATCACTTACAGGAACATCCATCTTTCCCATACCAGTTATAGTGATTTTATCGGTTACGTGTACCGCAACCGCAAGTAATCTTCTCCCAGTGCCCCAGTCATATAGTTTAAAATCAGTAAAAAGAAATGCATCTTCAGGTGCATACTCTTTAATAATAAAACCTGATTCTTCTAGGTGATATCTTAAATCCTCAAGCACAACCTTTTTTGGTTTTTCATAGGAAAAATGAGCTACCATTCTTGGGTAGGTTGGACAGAATGAAAATTTTACAGCAAGAAATGATAATAGAGTATAAAGTAAAATTTTCAATTTTTATTATCTTATAACTGTACCAATCCTGCTCCAACGGGGTGTCCATGTATCTAAATTCAGAGAAAAATAAGCAAAAACCGCTTCTCCAAGAATATTATTTTCAGGCACAAATCCCCAGTATCTTGAATCTAGGCTGTCATCTCTATTATCACCCATAGCCCAGTAATAATTTTGTTTTAAAACAAACTGATCTAGCTCATTCGCTGGTGTACCATCAATCATTAGGTACTGGAAATGCTCATTTTTAATACCTTCGCTCCAAGGCGTTATTAGGTTTCCACCCCATGGGAAATAATCTTTAAAAACTTCCTCTTTCCCCTTTCTTCTGAAGATTTCATTTGGATCTTGAAGAGTAAACTCATAGGAGATCTCATTATTTACTAAGGTAGCAGAATGGCCCTCCATTAGGATTATAGGTAATAAATACCTCCAATTTGTTTCTTCATGTATTGGAAAAACATCTCCTTTCTTCGGAACATATATAGGTCCAATATTATCACGATTAATGTTGGTCTCACTTCCAAGAAAAATATCTGGTTGACGGTATTTTTTTTGCATTGCACCTGTTAGATACTTACCATGATCGGACATCGGCACCTTGCCACCATTGACAAATAACTCTTTTTCAGAAACCGAAACTGTATCACCAGGACCTGCAACGCATCTTTTTACGTACTTAACATATTTATCTCTAGGATACTTAAATATCAAGACATCACCTTTCTGAGGTATTCTAAATGCAGGAAATTTAAAATACGGAATAAAAAAACCTTTGTCTGTGTAAGGAATACCTATCCAGTCAGGTGTTCTCATTCCAAAAACGAATCTACTGCCAATTAGAAAGTCGCCAGTCATAATGGTATTTTCCATACTGCCAGTAGGAACAATATATGCCTCAACAACCGTCACTTTTATAAGTAATACAGTCAAGACGATGTAGAGGATGGCCTTCGCCTCTGATTTGATCTTTACTTTATTCATTTACGATATTTTCCATAATGGTAAATTATTATCTAGCAATTAATAATACCCTCAAAATGTTGTATTCTAGGTGACTTATTTTTTATCAATTCGACGGTCAACGCATCTACTCTAGGAACAATGTTGTCAATTCCATAATCATTTAATAATTCAGATGAAGAAATTTTATTCAATAGCGCATCCTTCTTCATGATATGCATCACCGCCTTTCTATCGCCAGCAAAAGACTTCTGAAGCACTTTGAAAACAACAATTTGATTATCAGGGCTGATAGCAAAAATATTTAGTTCATCATCGCTAACGTTTTCATGATTTATCTTTTTTATTTCAAAATTATTTTCCATTAAATATAAGGCCGCAAGTTTTTCACACATCCATTGAATACGATTATTCTCATGTAACCATCTTATTGTGGGCATTTCTTTTTTTACTGGCGAAAAGGTTCTTCTGTGAATGGGAGTAGATTTATATTTATGTAATGCTTCCATGTGAACCTTTGTTCCATAGCCACTGTTTTGTTCAAATCCATATTCAGGAAAAATTTTTCCATAATGAAACATTATTCTATCTCTAGTCACTTTTGCAATAATGGATGCAGCTTTTATACTATCAATTTTATCATCACCTTTAATGATGCCCTTATTTGGTATTATTTGTGATTTTAGCGATTCACCATCTATAAGTGCGCTATCAGGTACCATTGGTAGATTACCTAAAGCCCTCTCCATTGCCAAAAATGTGGCCTCCCTTATATTTATTTCATCTATTTTTTGAACGCTTACAATCCCAATGCCTGCTCCTAATGCTTTAGCCAGGATAATTGGATAAAGCATTTCTCTTTTCTTTCTGGTGAGTTTTTTTGAATCCATAAGACCTTCAATCTCATGTTTTTCAGGTAGTACAACTGCACCTGCGACCACAGGACCTGCTAGGGGCCCCCTTCCTACTTCATCAACACCAGCAATAATGTTTTCTTTCGACGACAAAATAACCCTTTAGTTTTTAAACGTTCAAATTAAACAAAAGATGCTTATTCAACTCTACTTTAATTAGCAATGATAATACCACTTTGTGGTTAGCTATACTTCCTTTAAAATATAAGCCCTGATAAATAGAGGTTAAATAACATGGACAGAAAAACCGCAGGTCTTATTTCATTTGGAATTATAATTTTTATTATTTACGCATTTGGAATTCATACGTTTGAGGCTATTTGGTCATTTCCAAGTCAAAGGGCAGTTCCGCTCATGGTCTTGGCTCTGGTTGGAACAGGAATATATGCGACTCTTCAACTTGGGTTTCCTCAGATTAAATATTTAAAGCATGGAATTAATGTCACTAAAGGTGTTTATGACAATCCGAATGACGAAGGTGACCTAAATCATTTTAAAGCCCTTACTACCGCACTATCTGCCACCGTTGGAATTGGAAATATTGCCGGTGTCGCTACAGCTATATACTATGGTGGTCCTGGTGCATTATTTTGGATGTGGGTTACAGCATTTTTTGGTACCACATTGAAGTATGCAGAGTGCACCCTGTCTTTAAAATATCGTGAAATGGATGCACTAGGTAAAACTGCTGGTGGCCCTATGTATACCATCGAAAATGGACTTGGCAAGAACTGGAGATGGATGGCGGTTGCCTTTGCTTCTTTTGCTGTCATTTGTTCTTTTGCTACAGGAAATTCAATTCAGTCATTTACCGTTTCCGACCAATTATATTCAGAACTCAGCAATCTGGTTGGCCAAACACATTTCATGACGACAAAACATGAAATCTGGTCTGGTTTTGGTGTGTCAATATTTCAATTTCTCATTGGAATTTTAATGGCAGGAATGGTTGCAATGGTTATTATAGGTGGCATTGATAGAATAGGCAATTTTACTGGATACCTTGCACCCGTCATGGCTCTTATTTATGTGGTTTCTGCAGGACTTATTATTCTCGTTAATATTGATAAAATTGGTGCCAGTTTTGGAATGATTATTTCCATGGCCTTTGACCCTCCTGCAACAATAGCTGGTACTGGAGGAGGAATCCTTATGACAATGCTTTGGGGAATAAAACGCGGTCTTTATTCAAATGAAGCTGGTCAAGGCTCTGCCGCAATTGCTCATTCAACTGCAAAAACTAAGTATTCAGTTAGAGAAGGAGCCGTAGCAATGCTAGGTCCTTATATTGACACCCTTATTATCTGTACTATGAC
>JAYNUL010000014.1:16755-19443 GCA_038281125.1 Fidelibacterota bacterium
AATAGAGCTGCGGTATACCTTTTTGGCGAAAAGGCTATTCTCCCCTATTTGTGGGTCTATGTATTCTTTACTTTTGTAGGGGGTATTGCAGAGCTGGAAGCAATTTGGGCATTTGGAGATGCTGCACTTGGGATAATGACTTTTCCAAACTTAATCTCAATTATTCTTTTGACTGGTGTATTGAAAAAAATGACAAAAGAGTATTTTTCAAAAGAGCATGTCCCCTATAAACAGTGACAACCTTTTAAATGTAGGGATTGAAGCATGCCTAGCAGCTTCGAATGTTATTATGGATGCTACAAATCTTCCTCGAGTTAGTTCCAAAAAAGGAAAAACAGACCTGGTTACTGAAACAGACCTTCTTTCAGAAAAAGTAATTAAATCTACCATTCGTTCCGAATTTGATGATCATTCAATTATGGCAGAAGAATCAGGCAAGGAACTTAAACAGTCGGACTATCTTTGGATTATCGATCCTCTAGATGGAACTACAAATTTTGTTCATGGTTACCCATCCTATGGTATTTCCATCGGACTTTACCATAAAAGCAAACCACTGCTAGGAATTGTGATGGAAATGCCCAATGTTAAACTATATACCGCTGTTAAAGGTGGTGGCGCATTTTGCGAGGGTCAAAAAATTACCCCATCAGAGACAGAAACCTTAGATGAGTCACTTTTGGTTACAGGATTTGGATATGAGCACCTTGAAAACTGGGAGAGGAATATGAAACTCTTCAAACATTTTACAGATATCACTCAAGGTGTTCGAAGGTTGGGAGCGGCTGCAATTGATATTTGCCATGTTGCATCTGGACTCGTTGATGGATACTGGGAATATGACCTAAAACAATGGGATATGGCAGCGGGACTCATTATTGCCTCTGAAGCTGGGTGTAGAGTTACTGATATTAGAGGGAAAAAACACCAATTAGAGGTTGATAATGTTGTTGTTACTAATAAGCTCATTCACGACGAACTTATATCAGAGTCTTCCTCCTACTTAAATTGATCTCGAAATTGTTTTTCAGACCATAAGCTGATAATTCTCTCGATTTGATTTCGTTTTTTATTTAGTTTAATAATTTCAATGGCTGAAAAGTGATAAGTGGGTCCAGTTTCTGCTTTTGAACCCTCCCATTTATAGTGGACAACGGTCTCATTTTTCCTTGAGAAAATATCTTCAAAAGAAATATCATAGTCGTACCATGCCTCAGAATAGGCCATGATAGATTCTAAGAATGACTCCTTCATTTGCTCATATTGGTATATGGCTAATGGGGTTTCAATATGGGAGAATGTTGAATCACCAGGTTTTGTGAGAATAATTTTTTGCATCTCCCCTGCAAAACCATTTATTTCAAGCCCCAATGAGTCAACAATTCTTCCATTGAACTCGTGTATCCTGTCACCAATATTTAAATCAGTTTGAAGAGAGTCATTTATTATACTGGTAACAATATGAGCTCCATCTACGTAATGAGATTCAATACCTAGCCCAACATAGGGAGTATGTTCATAAATAAAATCATTAGACAACATAGAGGCTACCATTAAGGTATCACCTTCATACCTAGCTGATATAAATTGCATCATTTTCTCATCCTTTATTGGAGGCATGGCTGTTAAAAAGGAAATAATAAAAAGACAGGTTATAGTTTTATAAATAAGTGACATACTAGTACGCCCGACAGGATTTGAACCTGTGGCCTTTGGAACCGGAATCCAACGCTCTATCCAGCTGAGCTACGGGCGCATATTTAATTTTCGAAATCTTGATAACCTGTAAAATTAACTAAATACAAACACAAATTTAATATTAGATAAAAATCATTTGCGTAACATCTTATGCAAAAAACCATTCAAGCTCCTTTTTGGTTAGATTCTATTTCACTAAAATCATTTTTTTCGTTTGAACATTATTCCCAGTTTGGATACTGTATATATATATTCCAGCAGGAACCAATTTTCCAGCTTGGTTGGTTGCATCCCAACTAATTGAATGATATCCAGAAGTTTGCTCATTATAAAATAGGTTTTTTATTTTGCGCCCCTTCACATCGTAAATATCTACTACAACGAATGCACGTTCTGGAAGATCATACTTAATTAAGGTAGTTGGATTAAATGGATTAGGGTAATTTTGATGTAACAAAAATTTCTGTGGGGAAATAAGACTTGTTTCGTTACTTAGATTACAAGATTCTGACCAATCATAGGGCCAGGCTTCGTTTATAGAAAATGAGTTATGAATAGCGCATTTATTCTCTTCAGACAATGAGGTGTTAGTAAAAATATTATTCATATGTTCAGCACTAGATACATCCCAATTGGATAAGTCTTGATTAAATGAAGTAGCACTTTCAAACATTGAGGACATACCAATTAGGTTAGATACATCCCAATTAGATAAGTCTTGATTAAATAAAGGTGCATTCTCAAAAATACCAACCATATTTTGCACGCTAGTTACATCCCAATCATTTAATTCTCCATTAAAATTTTCACATCCTGAAAACATGAATTCCATGTTGTCAACGTTTGAAACATCCCATGACGTGATATCACTGTTAAACGAAGCAGCATTCCAGAACATATTTCTCATTGTTGTAACATTAGAAACATCCCAATTAGAAATATCTCCGTTAAAACTACTGGTAGCTGCAAACATTTCCTGCATGTCAGTAA
>JAYNUL010000014.1:19453-21250 GCA_038281125.1 Fidelibacterota bacterium
CGCTAGAAACATCCCATTGTGACAAATTTTGGTCAAAATTTGAAGCGTTAAAAAAAATGGCACGCATATTTGTAACATTAGAAACATTCCAATTATTTATATCATCATTGAATGTGGTTTTTTCTCTAAAAAGATTCTCCATAGTTGTAATAAATGAAACATTCCAACTGTTAATTTGGCCATACAACTCAAGAGCTGTAGCATTATCATCCACCCAAAGGTCTATTGCGGTTTGTAATTCTTCCTTGGTAAAAGGGGTATATACACAAAACTCAGACCATTCGTAGGGCCAATTCTCATTAGAGGAAAATGATGCATCAATTACACATTTATTGTAATCAGAAAGCGATATTGTTCCATTAAACATTTCTCCCATATCTACAACATTGGAAACATCCCAATCTGAAAGATCTTGATCAAAGCTCTGAGCATTTAAAAACATTTTATACATGTTTGTAACATTGGAAACATCCCAATTTGATAAATCTCCATTAAAATTCGAGGCGCCCCAAAATAGTCCATACATATCTATAATGTTAGATACGTCCCAATTTGTAAGATCTGAATTGAATGACGATGCACCGTTAAACATTCTTGCCATATTTAGCACATTCGATACATCCCAAGCAGACAAATCACTTTCAAAATTTTGACAGCCATAAAACATATGGTTCATATCTTCAACATTAGAAACATCCCAGCTTGATAAATCCTGATTAAAACTAGCAGCATTATGAAGCATATCTCGCATATTTATAACGCTTGAAACGTCCCATGCAGAGATATCACTATTAAAATTTGTTGCTAGATTGAACATACCACGCATATCTGTTACATTAGAAACATTCCAATTAGAGAGATCTTGGTCAAAGGATGAGGCATTTGCAAACATATATTCCATGTTTTCAGCACTTGAAACGTCCCAACCACTTATATCGTTATTAAAGGTTGATTTATTTTCAAAGATATTGCTCATATCGGTTATAAATGACACATCCCAAGTATTGATTTCACCATAGGTCTCTAAGGCGGTTGCATTATCATCGACCCAAAGATCAACAGCAGTTTGCAGTTCTTCTTTGGTAAAAGGAGTGAATACACAATAATTAGACCAATCGTAGGGCCAATTATCATTTGATGAGAACGATGTATGAATAACGCATTTATTGTAATCAGAAAGAGCATTTGCACCCAGAAACATACTATTCATATCCCCCACATTAGATACATCCCAACTGGACAAATCTTGATTAAAGCTGGTAGCATCATGAAACATATACCACATTGAAGTCACATTAGACACATCCCAGCTGGATAAATCTTGATTAAAACTGGTTGCACGTTTAAACATAGTACCCATATCGAATACGTTTGAAACATTCCAGTTGGATAAATCTTGATTGAAAGCAGTTGCATTACCAAACATATGATGCATGTTTGTAACATTAGAAACATTCCAGCTTGATAAATCTTGATTGAAAGAAGTTGCATTACCAAACATATGAGCCATGTTTGTAACATTAGAAACATTCCAGTTGGATAAATCTTGATTGAAAGCAGTTACATCACGAAACATATATTCCATGTTATTTACGCTTTGTGTATTCCAGGCACCAATATCTTGATTGAAACTTGATGCTCCCTTAAACATGAGTCCCATCTGAGTAACATTCGAGACATCCCACGTAGAAATGTCACCATTGAAACTCGTAGCATCTTGAAACATTGCAGCCATACTATTCACATTCGAGACATCCCACGTAGAAATGTCACCATTGAAACTCGTAGCATCTTGAA
>JAYNUL010000015.1:0-8516 GCA_038281125.1 Fidelibacterota bacterium
ATCTATGAGAGAAGGGGTCAGGTACAATTGAAGGTCACTATTATGGAAACACAGGGTGTAGGTGAACTTCATAAGACTTTTGAGGCACTAAAACAGTCACTTGCAAAAGAAGGACTTTTTGAGAAAGTGCACAAAAAGAAAATCCCTCCATATCCAAACCGGATTGGTGTTCTCACATCTGGCTCTGGTGCAGCATATAGGGATATTTTAAACGTGTTGAATAGACGGTCTCCTCATGTCAAAATAATTTTACACTCTATAAAAGTTCAAGGAGACGGCTCGTCACAAGAAATTGTATCAGGTATTGAGCTTTTTAATAGTCATAGCGATGTCGATATTATTATATTAGCTAGAGGTGGAGGATCCATAGAAGATTTGTGGGCATTCAATGAAGAAAGAGTTGCCAGATCAATATTTAGTTCAATCATTCCAATCATTACAGGCGTGGGGCATGAAACAGATTTTACAATAGCAGATTTTGTTTCAGATCTTAGAGCGCCAACTCCTTCATCAGCAGCAGAAATAGCCGCTCCACATTTAGATGAACTTTTATCAGAAATTTTAAATTATGAAACTAGAATGCTACGCATAATTCAAAGCCAGTTAGAACAAAGGTGGTTGCTTTTTGATCAAATTGAAAAAAGGATTTCTTTTCAAAATCCAGCCAAAAAGATTGAGAATCAAGCCTTCGAATTACATCAAATGAAAAAGAGAATTCAAAAAGCTTTTTTAAAAAAACAAAATATCCTTTCAGAAGAAATAAGGTATTTATCAAAACAATTGTCTAGCCTTGGGCCATATCAAGTACTGGAAAGAGGATATGCAATTCCAATGGATGAATATGGAAGTGTTATCCGTAGTTCAAAGCATATTGAATTGGGGCAGTCATTTAAATTGAAAATGGCAAAAGATAGTTTTATTGCAAAAAAAACATCAGATATAAAAGACGAATAATTACATGTAATTTTCATTATGGGAAAAGAAATAAAAAAAAACAGTTTCGAAGAATCTATCAATCGTCTTGAAGAACTAGTTGATAAAATGGAATCAGGTGAATCATCTCTTGAACAAAACTTAGAATGGTTTGAGGAAGGAATGGATCTTATAAAAACATGCCAAACGCACCTAGTAGATGCTGATAAGCGTGTTCAAGAGCTTATCAAACCCTCTAAAAGTGAAGATAAAACCAAGGACATTGAATGACCTTGCCAAAACGTTTTGGGATATGGGGGAATACAGATAAATCTTCATTTTGGGATGCCTTACCGAAAATAATTTCATGGTCAAATAAAAATGACCTGGAAGTACATCTTACTTCCAGGATCCTTAATCATGCTAATGGTCTACAACTAAAAGAAAGAGAAATAAAAGTAAAAGGTGACATGTCTAAAATGGACTTTATGTTGGTACTAGGCGGAGATGGCACTTTTTTATCCCTTGCCAGGACCATTCAGAATAACAACATACCAATTCTTGGAATACACCTTGGAGACTTAGGTTTTCTTGCAAAGGTAACCTTAAAAGATTTATTTAATAGACTTGATCAAGTAGCAACGGGCTCTTATGTACTTGAAGAGAGGATATTGGTTGAGGCAATTATAGAAAAGAAAGGTAAAAAAATAAATCAGGTTGCCTTAAATGATTTTGTTATTTGTAATGCTCAATCGCATAGGATGCTTAATTCAATAGTAGATGTTGATGGGCACCTAGTTGGTAATTACAGGTCGGATGGATTAGTGGTTGCAACTCCAACAGGGTCTACAGCATATTCATTATCAGCTGGAGGGCCAATAGTTACCCCAAGTGTAGATTCACTAATCATTACACCTACTGCAGCACATACGTTGACTTCTCGTCCTCTTGTTGTTCCAGCATCATCAAAAATCATTATTAGTTTTCCAAGCTTAGGTGATTCTATACAATTTATTGCGGACGGACAGGAGCATGAGATTTTAGATACATCTTGCAGAGTTGAAATTAGTAAATCAACACAAAAGGTAAGTCTTGTTGATTTTAATGATACAGACTATTTTGAAACACTAAGAAAAAAAATGGGGTGGGGCAAGAGAGGAGAGTAGTAATTCTAAATAATATTCTCTGCAACTAATTTTGAAGACTTTTTCTATTATAGTCTTATTTATTTCATTCCTTAATGCAAGTCAAATAAAAGGAAAAATAACAACCAAAGACGGTGAAGCATTAGGCAATGCAAACATTGTTTCATTACCATCTGGAAAAGGTGTCCAGTCCGATAATTCTGGTATGTTTTCGTTGTTAATATCACCCTTGGACAGAGTTATTGTCGTCAGTCATATTGGCTATGCTGCAGATACAATTCAGACATTAGGTATACAAGACGATATTACAATTTCATTGGAAGAAAAAAACATTTTAATGGACTCTTTGAGAGTGGAGTCCAAAAAATGGGGAGACAAAGTATATTTTTCGAAAAAAAAATTGGTTACGAATCTTGATATTGATAACCCTACCATTAGGGGTTCTATTGATATAGGCGATGCCTTATTTTCAAATTTTCCTGTTTCCATAAATGAGACAATGTCTGGTGGTAAGAATATATCAATTCGAGGATCTGGAAACGATGAATTGGTATTTCTATATGATGGAATACGAATTAATAATCTTAGTTCAGGAAAAGTGGACCTATCTCAATTCAACACCCTTGGGCTGAATAATCTAGAACTCATCTCGGGCAATTCGGATAATAGTATTTATTCCTCGGGAGCGATTAACATTATTCCAAAAATTAATTATGATAATGAAATAAGCTTTAGCCAAAAAATTGGCAGTTATGATTTTGGAAACTTTAATATCAATACATCACTAGGTAATAAAAATGTTTCAATTAATACTGGATTATCACAAGGTAATTCTTCACAAAAGTATGACGATGTTGAGTTAAATAAAATTCAAAGAAAACATGATAGGATTATTTTTAATACAGGTTTGAAGAATGGTTTGGGAAAAGAGTTAAAACTAATGGGATTTAGAAATAAAAAGAGTACTAGTAATGGTAAAACTAAAGATACTCTAAATAACAATGTGCAAAACATTATTATAAAATATGATGAAAAAAATAGTCCGCTAGGCCGTTTAACTTTTTATGGATTTTTCCAAGATCAAAGAGGTTCTCAACGGTCAATACTCCAAAAGAATAAAAATATTGATTCAAATAAAGGCGTTGGCATATTCTATGAATCAGTATTTAATAATTCCAAATTTAAAATTTCAACAGAAAGCAATAGAATGAGATCCCTGTGGGAGATTGATAACCGCAATTTTAAAATAAGAAGAGGTGAACAAGAAATAACGGGTAGTTTTGAAATATTTCAATCCCAGAAAAGAGAAGGTTTAAAACTTCAAGATTTAAAATTTATTTTTAGCAATCAGAGAATAAGCTCTAGCTCTGATTCAGATTCGTTAGTTTTTTTTCAAAATAGTGATGGGTCAATCAGGAGTTCCAAGTTTTTATTATCAGTGACTAATGAACAATCAAAAAATAGAAAGATGATATTTCTAAATCTGTCAAATTCGTTTAGGGTGCCAAGTATATATGAAGCAGTGCACAATGTGATACATATTGCTCAATCTGGAGCAGGGCTCTCAACAGAACAGAAGTCAATCTCTGAAATAGGCGTTAAGATTAATGATTCAGAGGCAAATACTACACGCTCAATGAGTGCGGTATTTACAGCGTTTAAATATGATTATACAAACAAGATTAAGCAACTATACATTGAAGATTCATTTACACAATTTCCAATTAATTATGGTGACGCAAGCATTTTTGGTTTTGATAATTACATTAAATTTAATCTTAACGAGGGTAGGATAACTGCTAGTGCATATTTGACAAACTACTTTTTTTCGGATGAAATGGCTTTTCAGCTAAAACCTGATAAAATGTATAGAGCAACGGTTGAATTAAATAGTATCATTGGAAATATAAAATTTACATACCGCAAAGAGAGTGAAAAATACCTTACGACCATTAATAGGTCTGGTGTTCAAAGCAGAACTGAAGTCAGTTCATTTGAAAACTTTGACTTAGATATTTCCAAGCAATTGACTTCAAAGTACACAGATATTTCAATAAGTTTTTCAGGAAAAAACTTAAATAATCAAACCCAATCATTGATGGGGATATCTCTTTATGATAGACGCTTTGTCCTATCATTAGATTTGCTGATTAAATGAAAACCTCGTTTTTTCATATTATTACACTGCTTTTCATTTATTCATGTACATCAAACCCTCTATGGAATGATAGCTATAAGTCCGAGGAAAAGCTTTCTGGAAAAATAGTTTTAGAGAGTATGAATTCAGATACAAAAACTTTTGTTTGGCTTGAAGGATTTGATATCCATACACAGACCAATGATCAGGGAGAGTTCAGTATCGTTTTAAATGACTTTTCTAATGATATTTCAGGATCACTAAATATATATTATTTTGTTCACAATTATATTCTTGATTCTACCTCAATAAATTTTGTGAATGGTAGATTGTCAAGTAATCAATCACAAATTGATAATGATGGTAGTTTATTGGAAACAATATATTTGAAAAAGATCTTATCTTGTTTCTCAAATTACCTATCAGATATGGATATAATGGAGTCAAATAATCCAAAAATTGATTATGCAATTACCGCCCACAAATCAGCTAGTATCTCCCAATATATGTTTATCATGGGAGACTCAATTAATTCTAGATCTGGTTTGATCTTTTATAATTCAATTGATGATTCAAAAGTATTACATAGATTCAGTAAGGTAAATAGTGATGGAATCCTAATCCAAGATCAACTGTATCCTGTAGATATTGAAATGAGTGATGAGTTAACATGGACATATCGGATCGATCCAAATCAATTATCACTTTCAGCTGGGGAGTACGAAGTGTACCCGTACTTTAAAATTGAGCACCCTTACCTTCCAATTGGTCTTGTTAATGCGCTTGGAGGCTCAAATATGTTCGAGTTTCATGAGGAATATTTAAATCTCCCATGTGATATGGTTGCCGCCAGCATAACTGTTAATTAAGATACTCATAAAGTATTTTTTTCAAATATTTGTATTATTGAAAGGCATATGCTCATCTTTATCATAATCTGGCCTGTCGATATAAATATTTTTCGCGCCCCTAGATTTTTTCCCTCTAAGTAAAACACACTCCCAATTTTTTCTGTTAACAAATGTTGTTGTAGGAATGTAACGTAGGGTTAAACCGATACGCCAGGAACTAGAGATGTTCGCATTTGATCCATGTATAATAAATGGATTATGTATGGACATGTCTCCCGGATCTAGAACAATATCTTTTGCTGAGGCCTCATCAATATCTTTTGGATGTATGGCGAGGTCGAGAACATACTTTTTGGTATCAAGTTTGATCATTTCAGATGGTTTAAGAAGTTTCTTATTTTGTGTTCCAGGTATCACTCTCATACACGCATTGTGCTCATCGGAGTGTGTTCCTGCCAGCCAAACCGAGACCACATTCATCGGCTCAAGTGGCCAATAGGATCCATCTTGATGCCAGCCTACAGGCTGTCCGCTAAATGGTTTTTTTGCAATGTAATGGGCGCCAAAGAGAGCTATATCTGGGCCAATTATTTTTTGAACATTGTCTAAAATCTTTTTCTGGTGCAATAAGTGATGAATGAAAGGATCTCTTATAAGCATGTCATGGTGAAATGCTTCTGGACGTGTATCTGGGTACTTTTTAACTAGCCAATTAATATGGCTTTTGATTTCATCAGCAATTTCTTTATCGACCACGTTTTTAACGATAGCATACCCATCGCGTTCATATTTGCTTTTTAGATCTGAATTAATGTTCACTTTTCCTTAAGAATTTTATGCTGGCGAAGGATGCAGTCGTCCATTACTACCATCATGCCTTTTTCAATAGCTAACCTTTCAGCCCTCTTATCATACACGGAATCTTGCATCCATACAGCCTTCGCATTGATAAATATTGATGATTTAACAATATCGTAAACAAACTCTGACTTTCTAAAGATATTGACAATATCAATTGGGTGATCGATTGATTCCAAGCTTGGATAACATTTTAGGTTGCCAATATGTTGATGACCTGGGTTCACGGGGGTAATTAAATAGCCATTTTTTTGCATGTACATGGACACATAATTACTTGGTCGTTCTTCTCTTGGACTGAAACCAACAACAGCTATAGACTTATATTCTAATATTTTTCTTAGTTTAGCCTGGTCTTTCATTTTTTGAATAGGTTTGAAATAACATATCCTGCAATATCTGGATTTTCTTTTAATCTTCGCAATGAGTAATCAAACCAATCTGGTCCAAAAGGGACATAAATCCTCACTCTAAACCCCTTTTCAACTAGTTGTTCAAGTCTTCCATTCATTGGCACGCCAAATAACGACTGAAACTCAAATAAATGTGGAGCAATTTTTTCACTTTCCACCCAATCTAATAAACGGTCAATTAGAGTTTGGTCATGCGTTGCATAACCGCAAAAACTAGCTTTCCTTGCCATACTTTTTGCCAAAAGCAAAAAGTTGTTTCTAATATCTTCACGGTCTTGATAGGCAATGGTCTTAGATTCTTTATAGATACCTTTACAGATCCTTGAATTGAATTGATCATTCCCAAGGGTATCTATGTCATTCTCACTGCGATATAGGTAAGCTTGAATTACGACTCCAACCCTATCGTACATCTTTTTACACTCCATATAAATATCAAATGTTTGGTCCGTTACTTTTGAATCTTCCATGTCAATCCTTAAAAAATTTCCAAATTCTTTTGCTTTTTTTAATATGCTTAGCATATTGGAAACTGCCTCAGTTTTGGAAATACTTAATCCAACATGGGTCGGTTTTACAGAAATGGTACTATCTAGTCCATTGTTCTCAATTTGCTCGTAAAGATTACAATATTGATGTGTAATATCTCTTGCAAGGTCAGTGTCCTCTGTGTGCTCTCCTAAAATATCAATGGTTGCGCTAAACCCCTTGGAATTGAGATGTCTAATCTCCGATAATGCTTCTTCAACTGTTTCACCTGCTACGTATGGTTTGGAAAATGGTTTAGCAAACCATTTTGGAAGATGAGGTATGCTATTTGTAATAATGGAATCGAAGATTGTCATATAAAAAATTATATCAAACTAATTCTTCTCACCAAATTGTTTTATTTACTTTGGGTCACTTAATAATAATGGAACACATGTGAAGTTTAATTTGACTAAGCAAAATACAGGGAACTAAATTTGAAGGCTAAATACCTTCGCATTATCTAAATAATATGTATAGAGATTTCGGAACAGTTCTTTTCGCAGCAATCGTGGCAGTGATTTTTGTAATCGTGCCGCTTGTTATCCAGTATCTTATTGCTCCTACCAACAAGACTAAAGAAAAATTAGAGACCTATGAGTGTGGAGAGGTAGTTGAGGGCTCCGCATGGTTGCAGTTTAACATCAGGTTTTATGTCATAGCCTTAATTTTTTTAATTTTTGATGTTGAAGTTATCTTTCTCTTTCCCTGGGCTGTCGTGTTTAAGGATCTTGGCCTTTTAGCCCTTATAGAAATGGGTATCTTTTTATTGATTTTATCCGTTGGGTTAGCATATGTATGGGTTAAATCAGATCTTGACTGGGTAAAAAGAAGAGTCCGTTATGGAACTGGTAGATACAAAAATATTGCAATTGATCAGGAGAGTTAAATGGGATTGTTAACAAATAAGTTTTCGGAAGATAATGTAATTGTTGCTAAACTTGAAAAGTTATTGAATTGGAGTCGTTCTACAAGCCCTTGGTTTTTCCAATTTGGTACCGCATGTTGCGCGATTGAAATGATGGCAGCTGCGGCCCCACGCCACGATATTAAAAGAATTGGATTTATTCCTAGATCATCTCCAAGGCAAGCAGATGTAATGATTGTCGCAGGAACGGTAACCATGAAAATGGCAATAAGGGTTAAAAAGCTATATGAGCAAATGGCCGACCCTAAATACGTTGTTGCAATGGGATCATGTGCTACTAGCGGTGGCCCATATTGGCAACATGGGTATCATGTATTGAAAGGGGTTGATATTGTTATCCCAGTTGATGTTTATGTTCCTGGTTGCCCACCACGCCCCGAATCACTTATTGAAGGGTTGCTCAAGCTCGAAGAACAAATACTTGAAGATAGGCCGTTAACCAGAAAAATGGCATGACCCAAGATAAAGAGAAACTTATAGCCGAACTGGTTAACAAGGGTCTTGATGGGGACATGGACTCTGTTAATGCATGTGAAGATAGAATCATACGTGGCAAGGCTAAAGCGATGATTGCCAAGGTCAAGAAAGGAACTGCAGAGAGGCCTCCTCTTCCATCAGCTGAGTTAGATAGTAAATCTGAATCCAAAACGTTTGATTCTCTTTCTAAGGATGATATGATAGCTGTGCTTGTTAACAAGGGTCTTGATGGGGACATGGACTCTGTTAATGCATGTGAAGATAGAA
>JAYNUL010000015.1:8616-20987 GCA_038281125.1 Fidelibacterota bacterium
GTTAACAAGGGTCTTGATGGGGACATGGACTCTGTTAATGCATGTGAAGATAGAATCATACGTGGCAAGGCTAAAGCGATGATTGCCAAGGTTAAGAAGGGGACGCTTGAGAGACCAGAAAACCCTTTAGGTATGACAACCGAACAGGCAGAAGAAAAAGAAGAAAATGTTGTCATCGAAAGTGTTGAAGATCCATTCGAAAAAATAAAAAAAACTATTATTGAGAAGTTCCCTAACGAAATAGACGAAGGAAGTGAAGCCCACTATATTTACCTTAAACCAGATAATTGGCTAGAAATTGCAAAATGGATTCAATCAGAGCCTTCGTTCTTATTTAATTCATTGCAGTGTCAGATGGGTATCGATATGGGCGATGACATATTAGAGTCTCGATATAACTTTCATTCCATGGAGCACAATCACTACCTTGAAATAAGAATAAGAGTTTCAAGGTCTGATGCAAAAATACCTTCTGTTGAGCAAGTGTGGAGAATCGCAGACTGGTTTGAGAGGGAGACTTATGATATGCTTGGCATAGAGTATACAGGTCATCGAGATTTAAGACGAATACTGTTGCCAGATGATTGGGAGGGTTGGCCCCTCAGAAAAGATTATCAAGAGCAGGAAACGTACCACGGAATCGTGGTACCAAAAATAAAGGAAGGATGGGACTAGTTCACGGCGAAGAAATGGTCCTCAACATTGGGCCTCAGCATCCTGCAACTCATGGTGTACTCCGTTTGCAGGTGAAAACAGACGGGGAGGTTGTATCTCAGATTACCCCGTATATGGGCTATTTGCATAGATGTTTTGAAAAGCATTGTGAAAATGTGACCTATGAACAAGTAATACCTTTTACTGATCGGTGTGATTACCTCTCTTCTATGTCAATGAACTTTGGGTATGTTGTTGCGATGGAAAGGTTAATGGAAATTAAAGTAAATGAGAGGGTAGAGCATATTAGGGTGGTTATGGCTGAATTACAGCGCATAGCAAGCCACCTACTCTGTACTGGTGTTTTTGGATTGGACCTAGGCGCCTTCACCCCGTTTTTATGGGCTCTAAGAGATAGAGAAAGAATTCTTGATTTATTTGAAATGACATGTGGTGCTCGTCTCCTCTACAATTACATGTGGATAGGTGGTCTGAGTCATGACATTCCAACAGGGTTTATTGAGTCCACGCTGAAATTTCTTGATTCTTTTGAGCCTAACATAGATGAATTGGAAAATATTCTGGCTCACAACAAAATCCTTGTTGAGAGATCTGCAGATATTGGTGTGATGCCAAAAGACATTGCCATAAGCTATGGCGTAACAGGGCCAAATTTAAGAGCCTCTGGCGTCAAATGGGATTTACGAAAAAATGATCCTTATTCTATTTATGATAGATTTGAATTTGATATTCCCGTTGGTGAAGGTATCAAAGGTACTGTAGGTGATTGCTGGGATAGATTTTATGTTCGAATTCTAGAAATGAGAGAGAGTGTAAAAATTATTAGACAGGCAATTTCAAAAATGCCTAAAGATGGAGATGTTCATCAAAGTCTGCCAAAAAAAATACGTCCGCCAAAAGGATCGGTATATGCTAGAACAGAAACTCCCAGAGGAGACCTGGGTTATTACATTGAGAGCGATGGTAGCGCCATCCCATACAGATTAAAAATGCGATCACCTGCCTTTACTGCCCTATCTGTGATGGATGAGATTGCTGCGGGTTGGTTACTTTCAGATGTTTTGGCGATTTTAGGTAGTCTTGATATTGTGCTAGGTGAGATAGATAGATGACTGTTGATTTCATTTTTGAAAGTTTAAACCAATTTTTCCCAGCTTTTTCTGGTAACTCTTTGTTTCTCATCCTGTCAATGCTAATACCTATTGGTGCTCTTCTTGGTTTTATAACGGTATACGGTTTCGGTGTAATTTATTCAGAAATAAAGGTTTCTTCATTTATGCAAGATAAGACTGGTCCAATGGGCCAGGGTCCAGGATTGCATGCAGGTAAATGGGGGCTTTTACAGCCTGTTGCAGATGGGTTAAAACTCTTTATGAAAGAAGATATAATTCCTGCTACTGCAGACAGGCCCTTGTTCATTCTTGCGCCTTTTCTTATCTTTATAGGTGCTTTGACAGGGTTTATTGCGGTGCCGTTCGGGGAAACAATTATTATCACCGATATGAATATAGGGATCTTTTATATTGTTGGAGTAGGAAGTCTTGCGGTAATTGCCTTAATTCTTGCTGGTTGGTCCTCTAACAATAAATGGGCATTGTATGGAGGTATGAGATCTGCAGCGCAGATTATAAGCTATGAGATACCGGCAGGCATATCTCTTGTTACGGTAATTATGTTAGCTAGCTCTTTAAGCATGCAGGAAATTATTTCTTACCAAAGTGGAGGATTATTTAATTGGATTATCTTTGACAATCCATTTATGCCTATTGTTTTTATAATATTTTTTATAAGTACTTTAGCTGAAACTAATAGAACTCCTTTTGACCTTCCAGAGTCAGAGTCTGAGCTTGTTGCCGGCTTTGTCACAGAATATTCAGGTACCAGATATGCGCTCTTTTTCTTAAGTGAATATGCAAATATGTTTGTTGTTTGTGCAGTAAGTGCAACCGCATTTTTTGGAGGATGGCAGAGTCCATTCCCAAACTTTTTAAACTCTCCAGCCTGGAGTGTTTTTTGGATGCTCTCGAAAACTCTTGCACTTGTTTTTGTAATGATTTGGGTGAGATGGACCGTGCCTAGGTTACGCGTAGATCAGTTAATGCATATGTGCTGGAAGGTTTTTATTCCAATAGGGCTTTTTAATGTTTTTGGAGTTGCAATATGGACAGTATTAAGAGGGTAGGTTTATGATTAAATTTTTTAAGGATATTTTTGTTGCAAGTTCAACCATAGCTCAGGGAATGTCAATTACCATGAAACATTTCTTAGGCGCAAAAAATCGGATTGCTACGCTGCAATATCCAGAAGAGAGGTGGCCTCGTCCCGAACGAGATATAGGCTTTGACCATGGAAGCTACAATGTAATAAGGTCAAGACTGCATGTAGACATGGACGATTGTATCGGCTGTTTAAAGTGTGAAAGGGCCTGTCCCGTAGATTGTATTAAAATTGAGACAGAAAAAGCTCCCGAGCGCGGTGAGGACATTAAGGATGTTAAACACGTTGGAATTACCTCAAACGGTTCAAGAAAGGCAATGGTTGTAACCCGATTTGATATTGATATGTCGGAATGTTGTTACTGTAACTTGTGTACCTATCCTTGTCCTGAAGAGTGTATCTTTATGACCGGCGGTCCCAATAGCAAAAAACATCCAATCGATTATGAATTTTCAGAGCCCGATAGAAGTGATTTAATTTACAGATTTGCTAAGCCTGGAACCAAAGAGGGAATGGAAAAAATACTCAATGAAAAAAAGGCTGAAGCCTAAGCTAAATGTCTGAAGCTGTTTTCTTTTTTCTGGCTGCATTTACTCTCGCCTCTGCCTTGGTAGTTGTGCTAAATAATCAGTTGCTATACTCCGCCATTGCTCTATTATTTACCCTATTTGGTGTTGCTGGTTTGTACATATTTTTGTGGGCAGACTTTATTGCCGGTGTCCAATTGTTGGTATACATAGGCGGTATAAATGTTCTTATCATTTTTGGAATCATGCTTACAAACAGAATCTCGTCTGTTCGATTATCGCAGACTAATCTTCAACAGGGAGTTGGAGGTGTCTTTGCATTTTGGATATTTATTATTATTTCTATCGTCATTTCCAAGACATCTTGGTTTCAGATGACATCTGCGGAGCCCTCAGAGACTGTTGGCCAGGTAGGTACTCTTTTGATGACAAAATATGTTCTTCCATTTGAGGCTGCATCCATTCTACTTCTTGGCGCGCTAATTGGCGCAGCTATTTTATCCAGAGAGGCAAATTAATGGATGAATTGAATAATTATCTCTTTATTTCAGCAGCTCTTTTCTCAATTGGATTGTTTGGTGTGATGACAAGGAGAAATGGTATTGCTGTTCTCATGGGGGTTGAGCTAATTCTTAATGCTGCAAATATAAATTTTGTTGCATTCTCTCGTTTTGGAGGTATGAATCTAGATGGGCATATTTTTGCGTTAATTGTAATAGTACTCGCTGCTGCTGAAGCGGCGGTTGCTCTTGCTATTGTAATCAATATTTATAATAATCTTCGCACCATTAATGTTGATGAAGCATCAGGAATGAAAGAATAATGGATAGCATGTACATTAGTTATTCGCTTTATATTCTCTTCCTGCCATTAGCAGCCTTCCTGATACAAATATTTTTTGGAAAGAAGCTGCCCCGACAAGGTGATTGGGTCTCAATTGGAGCTATTTCAATTACCCTCATCCTCGCAATCTCTATGTTCATTTCTATGATCTCAAAATACGACCCAAAATTCAGTGAAGAAGCTTCATTTACTTGGCTTGATATGGGAGAGTTCACTATTAGGTTAGGGTTCCTAGTGGATAACATTACTATTATCATGTTACTTGTGGTTGCCCTTATATCAACATGTACACATATATTTTCGACGCAATATCTCAAAGGTGATATAAGGTACTCTAGGTATTTTGCATACCTTGGCCTGTTTACGTTTTCGATGAATGGAATAGTGCTCGCAAACAATCTAATGTCAATGTACATGTTTTGGGAGTTAGTTGGAGTTAGTTCTTATTTATTAATTGGACATTGGTTTGAAAAGGAGTCTGCGGCAAACGCCAGCAAAAAGGCTTTCTTAACAAATAGAGTAGGTGACATTGGATTTTTTATTGGAATCATGTTACTATATAACGCGATTGGATCATTTGCCTTTAGTGATATTTTTAATGGAGTCTCTACAGGAATGATAGCTGGTGGCACGCTTACCCTTGCAGGTGTTGGTCTATTCTTGGGTGCAATGGGTAAATCATCTCAATTCCCTTTGCACATTTGGTTGCCTGATGCAATGGAAGGTCCAACACCAGTGTCAGCGCTGATGCATGCTGCAACAATGGTCGCTGCTGGAGTGTATTTATCGGTGAGGATATTTCCGATCCTTACGCCAGATGCGCTTCTTGTGGTTGCTTATGTTGGTGGGTTTACTGCACTTTTTGCTGCATCTATAGCCATTACTCAGTCTGATATTAAAAAGGTTCTTGCATATTCTACGGTAAGTCAGCTTGGTTACATGATAATGGCAGTTGGTACTGGGGTGTATACGATAGCATTTTTTCATCTGTTGACCCATGCTATGTTTAAGGCAAACTTGTTCTATGGATCAGGATCTGTGATTCATGCAATGCATCACGCGTTGCATGAAAAACATGACCATCATACTGATCCTCAAAACATGTATAATATGGGCGGTTTTAAGGATAGGATGCCGATAACATATTGGTCTATGCTAATTAGTACTTTTGCGATTGCAGGAGTCCCGCTATTCTCTGGATTTTTATCAAAGGATGCTATCCTTGCCGGAACTCTATCGTTTGCCCAGCACCATCCAACGCATTTCTTGCTTCCAGTATTCGGATTTGGAGCTGCTGCGATCACGGCGTTCTATATGTTTAGAATGATGTTTCTCACTTTTCATGGTGAGCCTAAAATGCCAGATATTATTGATGACATCCATGAATCTCCAAAGGAGATGACGGGGCCAATTATCTTACTTGGAACACTCAGTCTATTTATTTGGTATACGTTGCCAAACTTTGATCCACTTTCTAAATATGGATGGTTTACCGATTTGGTTAAACCTGTTGATGCCGTTGTTCCGGGTAATCCAACTGCTCAGCAGATTAAGGACGGAGCTCACCATGCTCACTACCTAGCAATGTACATATCAATTGTTGTAGCGGCACTTGGTATATTCCTATCTTGGTTTACATATATTAAAAACGGTTTATCATCAGAGGCGTGGTCAAAACGATCAGGCTTTTTATATGATTGGAGCCTCAACAAATACTACTTTGATGAGAATTATAATAAATATATTTACCAGCCAGCCCTTAGACTTGCTGATAAAGTTGCCTGGATTGATTGGGAATTATATGATAAATATTTTATAAATGGTTTTGGTCGCTTAACCAGTTGGGCAAGCAGGGTCACAGGAAAATTTGATTTTAAATACATTGATCAACTTTTAGTTGATGGAACCGGAAGAATTGCCTCGCTTTTTGGAAAGCAGTTTAAGACTGTGCAAACGGGGAAACTTCAAAATTATGTGCTGTATGTTACAGCAGGTATAATCATACTAACGATTATACAATCATTTTAATACCAATGTGTGAGTAGAGGACAAAATGGAAAATATTCTGAGTATTCTTATTTGGTTACCTGTCTTAGGGATGGTAGCCATTGCATTCATACCGCGTGAAAAGGAAGAATTAATAAGAATTACTGCTGCGGTAACAACTGGAATTCAATTTTTATTCACCCTGTTTTTGTGGGGTGATTTTGATTCAAAGAATGGTTCTATGCAGTTTAGGGAATGGGCAGAGTGGATCCCCTCTTTTAATATTGCATATCATTTGGGTGTGGATGGTCTAAGTCTCCCTATGGTCATTTTGACTGGTATGTTATTCTTTATTGGTGTCTTTGTCAGCTGGAATATTAAAAAGGCTGTGAAGGGTTATTTTGCCCTATTTTTAATGTTGAATACTGGTGTAATGGGTGTTTTTCTGTCCCTTGATTTCTTTCTCTTCTACATTTTTTGGGAAGTAATGCTTTTGCCAATGTATTTCTTAATTGGAATGTGGGGTGGTCCTCAGAGGGAATATGCTGCTATAAAATTCTTTTTATATACACTATTTGGTTCGGTTTTAATGTTGGTAGGTATTCTAGGTCTCTACTTCTACTGTGGAAAAACATTTGATATTTTAGAACTTACTCGTGTTGCTCCTGAAGCTCTAGGAGGGATAATGTGGTGGGGTATGAGTGCAATAAAAGTTATTTGGGTATTGCTCTTTATTGGATTTGCTATCAAGGTACCAGTTTTTCCTTTCCACACTTGGTTGCCACTTGCTCATGTTGAAGCCCCCACAGCGATTTCAGTTCTATTGGCTGGAATTTTGTTGAAATTAGGAGTATATGGAATCATTCGAGTAAACTATGGACTGATGCCTGATGGAGTATACTGGTTCTCAGCTGCCCTTGCTTTCTTAGGTTTGATTAATGTGGTTTGGGGAGGTCTTTGTGCCCTTGCTCAAAAAGATTTAAAGAAGTTAGTAGCTTATTCAAGTGTTAATCACATGGGTTACTCTTTGATTGGAATGGCAGCGGTTGTTGCTGCTGGTGAGGCCCATGGCTTAAACATGAAAGCCGCTCAAGCGGGTCTTGGTGGTGCTGTTTTTCAAATGTTCAACCATGGAACAATATCCGCGATGCTATTTATTCTTGTGGGGGTCATCTATGAGAGGGCGCACCACAGAGACATTGAGGGTTTTGGAGGTCTTGCGAGTCAAATGCCTATCTACACGGGTATCACTGCTGTCGCATTTTTTGCTGGGCTTGGATTGCCTGGCCTCTCTGGATTCATCAGTGAGGCTATGTGTTTCATCGGAGCATTTCCAGTTTACAAGGGCATTGTTATTGCTTCTACAATAGGCATATTACTAAATGCTGCATACTTTCTTTGGGCATTTCAAAGAGTTTTCTTTGGCGAATTAAATGAAAAGTATACTGACCTACCTGAAATAAATAGGTTAGAATTGTTCACGGTTGTTCCGTTGTTAGTTATTACGCTCTTCTTTGGTATTTATCCTGCTCCATATCTTGATGTTATATCATCCACCATGGATAATATAATTAATCATGTGGTTTCATTAGCAACTTTTGCAAGCATGTAACAATGAATAACCTTCAGAGCCTATCATATTTCTACCCAGAAATACTGCTTACTGTAGTAATAATTGCTGTAATTATTTACGATTTATTTTTAAAAAGTGAGGAATCTGGAAAGGTAGGTTGGCTTCTGGTTTTTGGGTTGGTTCTTGTATTTATTGCCATTTATTTACAGGATTCTAATATGGCAACAACTCTTTTCTCTGACGCAATTGTTTTAGACCCTTTTTCAACCTTTTTTAAAGTAGTGATAATAATTGCAACTATTCTAGTTGCCATTTTTAGTCTATATACAAAAGAGCTGGATAACTATAGAATGGGTGAATATTTTACCCTCTTAGGAATTGTAACATTTGGTTTGTTCCTAATGGTCTCATCTATAGACCTAGTCATGGTCTATATTTCAATTGAAATAGTTTCTATTATGTCATTTGTTCTTGCTGGATATTTAAAACAAAATACCAGATCTAATGAAGCTGCCTTGAAGTATGTTGTTTATGGTGCATTCTCTTCTGGAATCATGCTTTTTGGTCTAAGCTATGTATATGGTCTAACAGGGAGCACTAACTTTTTTCAAATTCAACATATCCTCCTTTCTTCTGGTCATGACAATGGTCCTGCAATTATGCTTTCAGTAGTTTTGATATTAGCAGGATTTGGTTATAAAGTTTCTGCCGTTCCCTTCCACTTTTGGACTCCTGATGTTTATGAGGGATCACCAACAACGATCACTGCCTACCTGTCAGTTGCACCAAAAGCAGGAGCTCTTGCGATGATGATTAGATTTTTCAATCAAGTACTGTCTGATGGAGGCGCAATGGCTGGCCTAGAAGGAATATCTCTTACGGAATTACCTTGGGCGAATATTATTAGTCTCATTGCTGTGGTAACTATGACTATTGGTAATCTTATTGCAATCCAACAAGATAATATTAAACGTATGCTAGCATATTCAAGTATTGCTCATGCTGGCTATATGCTTCTTGCGCTGCCAGTAATGTCAAATCATGGAATTTATTCAATAATGTTGTACGTATTAATCTACCTTTTCATGAACCTTGGTGCATTCTTCGTAGTAATCACTATAAAAAACAAGAATGGTGGTGAATCATTTGATGACTATAAAGGTTTAGGGTGGGAAATGCCATTTGTTGGTGCAGTTATGACATTATTTATGGTATCACTAACGGGTTTGCCTCCTACGGCTGGCTTTGTGGGTAAGTTTTATATTTTTTCAGCCCTAATCAAGGGCGGTGAATCTTTCTACTGGCTTGCAATTGCAGGTGGTATAAACAGCGTTATTTCACTTTATTACTATCTCAGAGTGGTTAAGGTGATGTATTTTGAAGGGGAGAGAAAAGATTTTATAGTAAATCCCTCAGGTGTAATTACGGGTATGCTATTAGCTACTTCAATTCCTTCTCTTCTTTTAGGAATATACTGGTTGCCGGTTGCAAATTGGATAGAGAAATCTTTGGTATTTTTTATTCAAACTATTTAATAAATAAGTGAGTCAAATAACAATCAAAAAGGGGCACGATGTGCGAATGAAGGGTATACCTTCAGATGAGATCTCCTCAAATATTTCGCCTGAAAAAGTATCCTTATCCCCTCAACAATTTAGAGGTATTAAGCCAAAATTGATTGTGAGTGAAGGAGACAAGGTAGAAACTGGATCTCCATTATTTTTTGATAAATTAAAGCCAGAGGTAAAATGGGCCTCTCCATCAAGTGGTATCGTAACTAGGATTCAATATGGAGCTAGAAGAATTATAGAAAAAATAGAAATTACTGTAGATCCTAAAAATCCAGAATCGTCCAAATCTTTTTCTTCCTCCCAATTAAATACTGCTGATCGAGAGACAGTAATGAAAAGTATTTTAGATGCATGTATTTTTCCGCTTATAAGACAGCGACCTTTCAATAAAGTTGCTAATCCAACTGATGTACCAAGAGACATTTTCATATCTGCTTACAATACAGCACCTTTATCAGTCAACGTAACCAAAATTATTCAAAACAATAAAGATGAATTTCAAGCAGGTCTTACTGCACTTAGTAAATTAACTGAAGGGTCTGTTTACCTTACTTCGCAGAAACCAATGGAATTTGATAATGCAACAAACGTAACGATAGCTGGTCCTCATCCTGCAGGGAATGTTGGAATACAGATACACCACATTAAACCAATTAATCCAGGAGAAGTTATCTGGACAGTAAATCCCCAACATGTTATCACTATTGGTAAATTATTTCAAAACGGCTATTATGACCCAGAATGCGTTGTCTCAATTGGAGGATCAGGATCTTCAAATCCACAAACTGTTAAGGCTCTTATTGGGTCAAGCATTGAATCACTATTAAAAGATCAATTATTAAATGGATCACAAAGAATAGTATCAGGTGATGTCTTGACTGGGAAAAGAGTAAGTAGTGATGATTACTTAGGATTTTATGATTCGTCAGTTGCTATTATTAACGATGATGTGAAGAGACCCTTTTTGGGAATGCTTGCAGTCGGTAGTAGTTCAACAAAGTATAGTTTAACAAATACATTTCTATCAGCTCGGGCCGATGAATTTGATTTTACTACTTCTCAAAATGGTGAACTACGTGCAATTGTTCCCCTCAATGCTTGGGAGAAAATGCTCCCAATGGATATCCTTCCAAACCCTCTTTATAGGGCAATTCTAGCACAGGATATTGAAGAGATGGAGCAGTTAGGTATATGGGAATGCGATGATGAAGACTTTGCTCTGTGTTCGTTTGCATGTCCTAGCAAGATAGATGTTGGTAGTGTTATCAGGGAAGGACTTGATCTTTTGGAGAGGGATAGTTAAAAATGAAGTGGCTGAGAAATATTCTAGATAAAGTCGAACCAGATTTTAAAAGCGGTGGAAGATTTGAAAGTCTAGCTCCAATCTTTGAAGCAACTGACACTATTCTGTTTAGCACAGATGAGAGGACAGAATCTGGTCCCCACATTAGAGACAGTGTAGACATCAAAAGGGTAATGATTTTAGTGGTTCTATCTTTGATTCCATGCTACGTCTTTGGAGCTATTAATATTGGATATCAAAAGTCTTTAACCTATGGTTTAGAGACTACTTGGGTAGAGAATCTTATAACCGGTTTATGGACTATTGTGCCCATTATTGCAGTAACATTTATGTCAGGCGCTTTTTGGGAATTACTCTTTGGGGTTGTACGTAAACATCCTATCTCTGAAGGGTTCCTTGTGACCTGTGCGCTTATACCATTAACATTACCTCCAGCAATACCATTGTGGCAGGTTGCGGTTGCTACCAGCTTTGGAATCGTAATAGGTAAGGAAATCTTTGGCGGTGTTGGGATGAATATATTTAATCCTGCTCTAATGGCCAGAGCATTTCTTTATTTTACCTATCCTGTAGATATCTCTGGGGATAAGGTTTGGGCATTAGCTCCAGATGGATATTCTGGTCCTACTGCTCTCAGTATTCCTGCAGGACAAGTAAATGCCAATGCAATTGATTTATTGGATAAAGCCAGTATGAGTCTTGCATTTGATTATTCTTGGATTAATATGTTTATGGGGTGGATCCCTGGATCCATTGGGGAAACAAACAAATGGCTCATCCTACTAGGCGCTGCATTTTTAATATTTGTTGGTATCACAAGCTGGAGAATTATGCTTGGTTCTGTACTAGGAATGACAGTTATGGCCTTAATCACAAATTTGTTAGCACCTTATTCATCTAATGCAATGTTGACCATACCGCCACATTATCACTTGGTAATGGGTAGCTTTATGTTTGGAACCGTTTTTATGGCCACAGAACCGGTCACAGCTGCTCACACAGACAGAGGCAGGTGGATATACGGAATTCTTATTGGAATGTTAACGGTTATAATTCGTAGTATTAACCCAGCTTATCCAGAGGGAATTATGCTGGCAATTTTACTAATGAATGCGTTTTCACCTTTGATAGACTACTTTGTTGTTCAAGGTAATATTAAAAAGAGGCTTGCTAGGTATGCACAGTAACTCATATACAATTCTTTTTACCTCTATAGTTACCATAATACTTGGCGGCTTTTTATCTGTTGCTGCAGGTACTTTAAAAGAGACGCAAGATCTTAATGTAGAGAATGATAGTAAAAAAAACATACTTGCATCTTTAGGATTTAAACCTGAAGGTGAGGGTAAATGGTCATCGGATGATATAACAAAATTATTTGAAGAGAATATTGATGCATATGTTTTGAATTCGAATGGAGAACGTACAAGTGTCGACCCTTCATCCGTTGATACAGAGACCGATAAAGAAAATTTTCCGATTTATGTTGATAAAAGAGATGGCGCTGTAAATGGTTATGCAATTCCAATCTCAGGAAAAGGTTTATGGTCGACTCTTTATGGTTATTTTGCAGTTGATCCTGACTGCATAACAGCAAAGGGAATCACCTTTTATGCTCACAAAGAGACACCGGGACTTGGAGGGGAGGTTGAAAAACCATGGTTCCAAAATAATTT
>JAYNUL010000016.1:0-20114 GCA_038281125.1 Fidelibacterota bacterium
AGTAAAAAAAGTATAGATAATCGCTTTATCATCTTATCACCGCAAATTTGCCAATGAAAGGATCACTACCTGAGCTATTGGGTTCTTCAACATGAAAAATATACAGCCCCGGCGACACTTCCTGATTATTAAGCGTACGCATATCCCACCATGCATTTCCAGATGCTGGATCATCATGATAGATAGTGCTTACACTCTCGCCGTTAAGTGTAAAAATTCTTATGGTACACGATGCAGGAAGATTTGTAAATCTCAGTTGGCGAAGGTGTTCACCTTCCTTGAAACCTGAATTCACTCTGTATGGGTTAGGAACAACCCCAACATCACCAAGCGAAGCCACAGGAGTAACACCAGGATAAACCTGAACAAAATTTCTATCTAATACCGTAGTACCCTTTGAGTTCTCAATGGATGCATACCCTTCTGGGTCTGCCCACTGATCTGGATTTGAGTAGTTGGTATCCACTACGACCTCAAACTGACCACCACCAATATCGGCGTAGGTTTCTTTAAATGGAGGTTCAACTCCCATATCATAGGCAACAACCGAGTATGTATATTCGAGACCATCGGTTACATTCTGATCTTTAAACATATATCTCATCGTATCACCATTAATTACAACTGGTTCATCAAGTCGAATTGCATCAAGTCCAGTATCTGTTCCAAGACTGAACCATGGAAAATAAGGATCCTGACCATTGATGGGGTGACCTCTTCTAGATTCCTCTGGACAATCAAAGCCTCTTGAGTAGACACAATGAAGAGAATCTTCTTCTGCAGAGAGATCATACTGCCTGTATGGTCTCCATCCAGCAAAAATTCCATCTGTATCATAAATCATATCATCAGGATTACCCCATGTATTCCCTCCGTCCCTACTCTTGTAAATTTTGTACCCCTCAAAATCTGCATAGCCAGTCACTACATCTCTTGAATATTCTGCAGCATCATCCCAATAGATATTGACCTCTCCCTGCCCGGTGACAGCGTGAGCAGTGGGTCTCGATGGAGGAGTAAACCCCTGATATCTTGAATTATACATCACCTGTGCAAATCGAGCATTATTAATAAGATCAGTTTCCGTTTGACCAAAGATGATACAGAAGGAAAATGGTACCTCACGACCAACTGGCAAATCAAAGGGACCGCAACTAAGAATCAAAACACAGTCCAAACCTTGGGGATCTCTTTCATAAACAGATTCGAGCTTTAAACCCTCTACAGAATCAAAATGAGGATTTAGTTCTTCTCCTAAATCAGTTCCAGGATTGGGAGTGTGAAAGTGCCAGGCTTTTTCTCCCTCACTCAAATTTGATGTATCACCTACCATGATCTTGTACAAAATCTCTTCTTTGTTTTTCGCTACGGGACAGCCCTCGGAGCCTGAATAACAGCTACTTGAGTTTGACTCAGGCGATACAACTCCAGGACGCTGATACCAGTCTACCCAGTGCCAGTCTGTCATTTTTAGAGGCTCACCAGGAAAAATATCAATGGTGCCATCCTGATCGAGGTCTACAGGATCAGTTGCCCTTGGTGAATCAAGTAACTGAGTTGCAACCACCCCAAAATTATTTCCTGGATGTGAAGACGCTGATGGTTCATCAAGAGTATAACCAGCAACACCAGAGATCCCATCATGGTCTCCTATCATTGCCATACTAATTAACATCCTATCATTGTTTACTTCAAATATATCCCAATAATATTTCATAAAATCATCATCATTGGTATGCAGACCACCGTTATAACCATTCCAATCACCAACTAAAACGTCAGCATCCATGTAGAATCCAAGAGACGTGCCTTTGTAATCAAATCCTTTACCGCGGTTAAGCTTGGTACCATCTGGCATAATCATTCCTTCTCCGCATTCCTGATTACCATCATCATCTAAAATAGGGTTTCCTTCCTCATCTTCCGCACACCAGTCACCACTTTCATTTCGTACCTTTACGGTAACAAACATGATGTCTTCAGCATAAGATACTCCATAAGAATGAGCAGTTGCTTTAACTTTTAGCCCCATGGGATATCCAGTCTGTTCGTACTCATCATTAGTGTTAACATTATTTGCTCTGTGGGCCCAGCGATCATCAAACTCCATGTAAACATCCATATCAGAAACAAATCTACCGGGGACCTCTTCCCAACAATTAGGATCTTTCCTAGAATAGGAGCACCCAGGAAGGTTTACATTATAGTCTTGAGACCACCAACCGGGCCAGAATGATTCCATCATACCAGTTGACATATTCATCCTAGTTGGCCAAGTGTTTGAATAAGCAGAGTGAGCCAAAACTGGGTAGGTATCATTACCACTAACCCAAGGAGTCTCGCCAAACACGTCGCTTGAGTTAAACTCCGTTTGGTGAGAATTAGTTCGAGCCATTGTAGAAGCATGCCAATCCGTTTTGTAATCTGTACTAATGAAATGGGACTCTGCAGCATTTGCTCCATAGTAAACATAGTTATCATCCTCTGTCCACTCTTCCAAATCCTCTCCATAGTCATAGAAGTCAAACTGATCTTCCCTACTAATTAATGCCGGTCTTAAGGCCCAAGGATAAATCAGACCAACTCTGGCAGTGGTCTTATTTGGATCAGAATCGCCAGAGGTACTCAGAACTATCTTTCTATCTTCATGATTAAAGTAATATTGTTTGTCACTGCTGATTTCTTCGATAGAGGATCTTTCATTTTCAGGGTTATACAAGCCATCATCATTGCCAAGGTCAAATAAAATGCCTTTGTAGGTAGTATCACCATTTGCAGGATACCAGTCGTCGTATGCAGCAGAAGATTCCCATACGCTGTAAATAGGTATACCATCATCATCAACGATTGTTTCAAGATTTTCCCAAGCGAAGTGAGCAGTACTCTTGTTCCCTGGTATTGCTCCAATGAACGATACTGCAGGTAGGTAGGAATAATCGCCCCATATACCTGAAGGATGAAAATCCCAGTTGATAAAACTACCATAGTTTGTGATAGCGCTCTTAACCCTTCCCTGGTCGATAAAACCTTTTGCCCTGTCACTCATTGGATTTGTAGGAAAAGGATTGTCTCCTATTTTAGCAACTGCAGACTGCCTAAATGGGTCTACAGGAGAAAGAAAGTTGTCTTCTTTCAATCTGCCATCTTTTGAAAAGACTAAAGAAAACGATAAAGTAAAAATTGTACAAAAATTTTTCATATTAATCAAAATCTATCCTTATAAAGAAGTTTATTTCCCTTGGAGATGATAGCCTCCAGGGTCTGTCATAGTACGCGCTAGATTTATCTGCATACACCCCTGCTCCATTTGGATCTGTTCCTGGAAGACCAACGTAGTTTGTATAATAGGTTCCTGGATCATCTGGTTTGCCTGTTAATGCGTAAATATCCCAAGCATTCCTTATATCAAGAATATTAAAAAAGTTCAACCCTAGAGAAAACTTGTGATCCATCATTTGAAAGTATTTTGAGAAAGAAAGATTTACGTTTTTATATGCAGGACCACGTTTTGAATTTGGGTGCCTTGCATCTTCAGCAGGGTCTTTTCCTCTGAATATTATTGGAGTATACGGGTATCCACTCTGATAAAATGCCGTCAGGCCTGCTTGAATTCCACCAGGCAAGAATGTATAAAGATAATACGTAAGGTCATGTGGACGATCATAGTACGCTAAATTTTCCTGACTGGGTGCGTCAACGTACTGGCCAGAAATACTAGCCCAGGCATACTCACTATTTGTTTTTGCAACGGAGTATGTGTATTGCAATTGGGAACCAAAAAATGCCCACCTGAACTCTAAAGTGAGATCAAGTCCTTTTGCAGAACCGTAGTCACCATTTGAGGCAACTTGGTACTGGTAAACACCTGACCTTTCAAAAGTATAACGAGTTAATTGATCCATGTCTCGCACCCAAGCACCTACAGAGTAGGCCCAATTTTCACCAACCTGAACATTGAAGCTTGCGCCATACTGCTGGGTTCTCTGCGCGTTCATTGTAGCATTTCCAACAGCACCCTCACCCTCTTCAAATAGCTCTTCTGGATCTTCAAGGCTATTGGTATTTAGATACACATTTTGATAAATAGGATTTTGGAAATACAAACCATAGTTAAAGGTAAAGGTTGATTTATCAGTAATGACATGACTGAACCCTACCCTTGGACTGATTTTGTAAGACCAGTTGGAATTTTTAAGCATTATTTTCTGCCTTGCTAGACCAGCTATATCTGAGGCTTCTTCTGTGCCTCTGTCCCAAACGTCGTTATCATTTAAATCAGAGTAAAACCAAGGCCTACCCGGACTAAATTTACCAAGGGTATCTGACCACACCTGAGAGTTATAATCTACCATATCAATCCTAACACCATAATTGATCACCATCCAAGGGACTTCAAACGTGTTCTGGATATATGCAGAAAATTCTTCGGGCTCACGAAAATCATCCCACTGACCATTATCATTTGCATCAGTATACTTCTCACCCTCATCCCATCTACCATTATTTTCTCCGGCATCTGCCTCGGTGTAACCCTCATCTCCTAGCACTAGCCCGTCAGGACCAGTATCCTGCCAATATTCAGCAAAGGTTTGAATCTTAGCACCTGCACCTAGCCAAGGATATTTTACCTCATAAAAATTTAGTTTATGTGATTTGTAGTCAACACCAAATCTAACTTTCCATTTGTCGGTTAATTGACTGGTTATATCAAACCTTACCTCATCTGTTATAGAGGTAGAGCTTGCGTAAAAGGTATCGTGACCACCAAAAGTTCTGCCCTCATCCCAGGCAACACCCGTTACATCTGGCATGTAATAATATGGATTAGGAAGTCCTGGAATGAAACTAAGATTATTCGGAGTTCCAAAGTAGCCAGGAACATTCTGCCAATTAAGCCTTACGCTCTCATAGTCATAAAAGGGTTCAAAATCTTCATACATCTCAGGCTCTAACCAATAATCACCATCTTTACGCATCAGTTTTTTTATTAACTCTGGACCATCCCACTGATTGTCTCCATCAGAATCAGTAAAATATTCGCCTGGATCCCATACCCCATTACCATTATCATCATCAAAGTCTTCAGCCATTTCCCAATTCCAAAGCCCTGGTTCTGCTCCGTGATACCAGCCACTTCTTTCATCCACATTGGTATATCGTATGGTGTCTCCATCCTCACCAATTGAGTATGGAACTACAAATGCATTCTCGGGATCTGATATCTCCTTGTATCCTGCCGGATGCCTCCACTCAAACCAATTTGGGTATCCATCTTTATCATTATCTCTCCACCTTACACCTTGGAACTGGTTTTGAGTAAACCTTGACCAACGTAAAGTATAAAATGTACTCTGAGTTAGAGAGTGATTCATCTCAAGGTTATATCTGTAGGTGTCCCTAAATAATTCGTTTCTTCCTTCATCCCAATAAAGGTATGTTGGATTAAAAGCTTGCCTGTGGTTTGCGACCTGCCAGTAACTTCCATGAAAACGAAGCTTACTGGATTGTTTGTAACTAAGTTTTGTAAAAACATCCCACGTATTATCAAACCCAAATCCACGGAACCCTGCAACATCATCCCATGGGTAGACAATATTCTTCTTATTTTGTTGAAGTACATCCAAATCAAGATCTGACTCATTTAAAAAGGTTTTTGGACCTGAGTAAATTTTATCATCAAACTCATATACACTGTATTTATCTTGGGTAGTGTATTGACCAGACACCCAAAAAGTTAACTTTGGAATTCCAATGATAGGTCCTCCAACGCCAAAGTTGTAATCGTTATAACCACGATTTAGGTCATAATTATTGGTCTCAAGATCATTACCAAGTGCGGAATTAATAGCCGCACCTACATTACTTGTTTCATATCTAAAGTGATATTCTATTTCGCTTGCACCAGCAGCAGTGTGCCAATTTGATACAGCGGACTGAGCATCACCGTATTCAGCATTGAAACCTCCAGGTTGCCAATCAAACTGCCGTACAGCAAATAGATTGAGCCTGGTACCCGAGCCTATTGATCCAAATATTGGATTTCTCAAATACATACCATCCATCATATATGCTATCTCGCCGGAGCGTCCTCCTTTTACATGAATCTCTTCAATACCACGCTCTTCATGATCAGGAACTGATTTAGTTCGGCTTTCTACCTTAACAACTCCAGACTGTAAAGTATAAAGCTCGCTAAGGTCTCTTATCGGAAGGGATTGTATAGCCTCTTTGTCAACTGTTATTTTTTTTGAGGTGTTTCCTTTCTCAACCAAAGGCCTGGTTCCAACCACCTGAACCTCATCTCCTTCTACAGCAGCAACCGGCAATTTAAAATTAAGCCAAACCGTCTGATCCATTACAACATTTACATTGGTCATTGTCTGTTTTTGGTAGCCCATCATTTGAACAACAACTTCATAATCTCCAACTGGTATATTCAAAATGATGTAGTTCCCTTCCATGTCAGCAGCAGCACCTGAACCAACCATGGGGACAAATATATTTGCCCCGGGAAGAGGAACACCATCTACATCCGTTACCTTTCCCCTAATGGTTCCATCTGTCCCTGCATTTAAAAAAACAAGAGAAGATAATAATAAATAAAAGAGCCTATATATCATTCTATTAACTCCCTTAGATCCAAAGTTTGTATACCACTCTGAGTGCTGATATAGAATGGATCAAAATCAAATTCAGATTGTTGTTCAATATTTTTAAGGGTAACGGTTTTAACAGGCTTGGTAAGCTTTTTAAAGACGTTGGTCTCTGAATCAATATCAACTGAAGTTAACTCTATTCGATTTAAACCTACCCAGGCCTGATTTGTTGAATCTAAATAGCTGCTGTTCTGAGTGTAATCGGAATCATAAGGATGCTCTGTCCAACGGATGTATACTTCACTTTTTACAAGCCCCTTATTTTTAGCTAACCAAGAAATAGTTTTCTGTCCAAAATCCACTCCACTTCCAACCATTGTCATGGTCATGTCTTGAGTTACTTTGAAGCAATCTGAGAATGTGGTGTCTGGAGCTGGTTGATCTAAACTAGGTCTGTGGCCTGCAGGTACAACAACGCTTGATGATTCAACACGGTATGATTTCTCAATAAAATATACCGCGATATCGGTGGTGTCATAGTAGGCAGTGTCTACCATCTCTCCATCCCTGAGGTACCCGTTAGATGTGTAATAAAGCACCTCACTCTCAAGATTCTTTTTATGCCAAAAACCATCTTCAATGTCATTTGGACTAAAGTAAAAGCCAACTGGCAAGAAATAGGATGGATATACGATCTGATTTAGATGCCCTGGTTCGTGAAAGATATGATAGTTGTAAAACCTCTCTGTCTGACCACCTGCTGTTTTTGTCCATTCTGATTTGGTAATGTAATAATCATCTGGAGAAAGAGATGCTCCAGCGACATCAACGTGGCCAACTTTTTCCCTAGTAAAAAGCGTAACCAAACTGTCTACATCATTTGCAAACTGTTGCTTCAAATCAAAATAATCAATTTCTTCGATAACATCGGTGTAGATGTTACCCCATCTATCTGTTACATCATCACCAAGTTGTAAGTTCAACATAACCTCAGGACTATCAGAATCTGTCCAATCAACAATTAGGTTATCAGGCTTATCTCCAGTTAGATACAACAAGGTATCTAAAACCCCATCTGAATTGAAATCTTTCAACTTGTATTCTTCTGAAACATCGTAAACATTATTACCGCGATCAACAAAAGAATCTCCATCTGAATAATTACCAGAACCGTCATCGTCTGAGTAAGCCTCTGCATCATCCCACTTGTTGTTGCAATTCCTATCCTGATAGGGCTCGTTTAAATCATAGGTGCCAGATGAGTCTATATCATAATAGGGCTCATGTGGATCCCATATACCATTACCTCTGTCAACAAACTCATATGCAATTGAAATAGTATCATTACCATCATAGTCCTGAATAATATCATCACCTGCATCATAGACTCCATTATTATTGTTGTCACTATATTCATACAAGACTTCGTATATACCATTACCATTGTAATCAACTCCAGTCAATTCTGAATCATCCCACCTTCCATTGTCATTACAATCAGTATTTATTCTGAAAACAAGTGAATCGTCACTGAGTTGTTGCTTTACAAATTCAAAAGTATTTAAAAACCTAATTGGGTCGTCAGAGATAAAAACATAGTCAGTGTCATTCCACTCGGAGGAGTCAACAAACAATAACCCGCTCTCTATAAAAGGTGTATCAACAATAGCCCAATAAGCACTCACATCAAACGTATCACTATAATACAGCATAGTATCGGAAACAACCCAGTCAGAATTCACAAGTTTATATCTCTGAAGTGATGGCTCAGCCTCTAGGTTCCATTCAAGACGTTCAAGGTTTTTAAATGGAGTAGAAGTCATTAAAACTGAGTCGCTAACAATAGAGTCCGCTACCGATAAGGAGTCAATGTAATTACGTTGAGTAAACTCTGACTCATCAGCGGATGTCATTGAGACAAGATGATTAGGGAATGTTCTAAAACTCATTTTCGTAGGGTCCTGACCAAAAAGATTGTAGTAGTCCAAGTAAGATTCGTAGTTTGCCATCAGATTAGGATTGTAGCGAAAGTACGAAGCGTCTACATTACTTTCAAAATTATAAAAGTAATCTGCTACTACACCCTGAGTCCCACCTAGGTTTTGACCAAGAGTATTGGTATAGTTGATTGATTCTTCCTGCTCTGCTTCTTCGTCTTTTAAAAAGTCACATGCACCAACAAATAATGCAGTATACAATATAACAGATTTATGTAAAATTTGTTTTTTCATCGATTTAATTACAAGTTCAGCCCTAGATAGAAGTTATGAATATAATCATTTGCCAATAATTTTCCCTCTTAATTTAAAAACATAAATAAGAAATGAATAAAACAAACCTTATAAAAATCTTGACTATTTTATTTTCCACAAAGCTTTTTGCTGACCTCGCATCGCCTACTCCATTTATAGCTAAACAGCCCAATGGTGTAGAGCTTAGTATTCTAAATAGGGGTAATCATCTTCAGGGCTGGCATGAACATAATGGATGGACTGTAGTCAAAAATCAAAACGGTTGGTGGCTATACGCTGAGGGAAAAGATGGGAATGTATTAATTCCTTCCAATTTGAAAGTTGGAATTGACAACCCTGAACAATATCCAATGATCCTACAAAAGGGAATTAGACCTGAGCCCAGAGTCCTAATTGACAATGCGCCTATTCCCAATCTTAATTCAACTCGCACAGATACATTTCATGTCCCACTTCTCTTAGTTGAGTTTCCTGATGCGAATGCAATCTACTCGCCTGAAGAAATTGATATGGTGATGAACCAGGAGGGGTATACCCATTTAAATAATGAAAATAGTGGAAGTTTTAGGGATTTTTATCAAGAAATATCATACGGTAATTTTCTTCCTATTGCTGAGGTTTCCGATTGGTTTATGGCTTCAAATGGACATGATTACTACTCTTACAACAACGGTTACCAAAGGGTCCGAGAATTAATCAGGACAGCAGTCGATGATCTAGAAGATGCCGGATTCGACTGGTCTGTTTTTGATAATGATAATGATGGCTATGTTGATGCGCTAAATGTAATTCATCAAGGTCCAGGCGCTGAGGAAGGTGATTATTCAAATATTTGGTCACATAAATCAAGTCTTGGAAACCTTGCTGTAAGCTATGATGGAGTCATAATAAGTAGTTACAATATCAGCCCTGAAATACAAAATGGTAATCTCGTAGCCATAGGCGTTTTGGCTCATGAATTTGGACATGCTCTAGGACTCCCTGACCTTTACGATACCGATTATAGCTCAAGCGGATCAGGTAAGCTAGCATTGATGGCCAGTGGCTCATGGGGCACAAGCAATAACTCACCCTGGTACCCAGCCACTATGATTGGTTGGTGTAAAGAACAACTTGGCTGGGTAGATGTAGTTGAGATCAACGATGACCTTGATGCGGTCTCCATCGAACAAACCTATTCTAGCAACATTGTGTATCGTGTTAATCATTCACAGGTTGAGGAAGAATATTGGTTGATTGAAAACAGACAAAAGATTGGATCAGATACATTAATGCCAACTCCTGGGCTTACAATTTGGCATATTAATGATAACATGGCAGAAGGATGGGCAGTAAACAATGATGAGCCCTATTATGGAGTAGGGCTTGAACAGGCAGATGGAATGAATGCTCTAGAAAATGGTGGTCCGAGTAATGGAGGAGATGTTTATCCTGGAGATACAAATAACAGAGAATTCAGTAATTCATCTAGCCCAAATACAAGCAGTCTCTATGGAGAACCATCTATGCTTCGAATTGACAATATCTCTGACCCAGGAGAGTTTATGACATTTGATGTTGAATATAATGAAGTAATCTTAGCCGAGGCATTTATACGAGATGGAAATGGAAACGCATACGGTCAAGGATCATTGTCTATTGGTATAGATAATGATTTTGAACTTAACGAATTACAATTTGATTTAGACTTTGCACCTGCATTTGTTGAAATAACAGGAGTCACGGCATTAGAAAGAACTACATTTGATACTGCCTATATAGAAGGTGGATTAGTAACACTTGTGAATCCTATCATAACACCTGGTAGTGGAGATATTCTTAGCCTCCAATTATTCAATAATGTTGGCGTTGAAACCAGCGTCCACGTTACATACAACATGTGCATCGGCTATACTAGTGATGGAAGTGAAGTTGGCATTGGTATTCAGGATGATGCTAACTATCAAATACAAGGTGTTGACCAATATTTCATTGTCCAAAGTGGCAATGGAACCATTGGAGGTGGAGCCTCTATTTTAGTTTCCCTTGCTAATACCGTACCCATAGCTCTTACCATGTTAGAAATTTCAAATACACCTGAAATTCTCATTCCTAGTGCTGAACCATTTTCTGATGTGAACGAGAATGGAGAATACGATTTAGGAGAGCCTTTCACTGATTGGAATCAAAATGGCCAATGGTCTCCAATTATCGAACAAATCGGCCTTTCAGAGGATTGGAATGTTGACATAACTGTTGTTGGAAGTAATCTAATTATTAATATGGTGAATTGGAATAATCCGCTTGAACCTAATTCAAATGAATTATTTAGGGTTAACTATCTAGTAAATGATGAGGCAATGATTAATGATATGACTACAATTTCAACAAATGCAGCTCTAATTCTAGATGCCTGGGGTAATAGCGGAGTTCCTCATGTCAATGTTGATGGAACAGTAACAATTAATGAAGTTTTATCATCTGGGAACGATCCAAGCCAATTGCCATTGGAGTTCTCACTTGACAGGGTACATCCAAATCCATTTAATCCTATAACATCCATTTCATTTTCAGTACCTGGGGAAAACCAGGATCCAGTTTTTATAAGAATATTTAACCTTAATGGAGGATTGGTAGCAACTTTGATTAATCAGAGCGTTCTCGCTCCTGGGAATCATCTTATAATGTGGGATGCAAGCTATGTAGGATCAGGAATTTACTTCGTGGAGTTTATTGCAGGAAATACCAGGAAAATCCAAAAAATTACTTTGCTGAAATAAGACTAGGCAGTCTTTCTCTTTTTACCTGAATCATAAACAGGCTCTTTTCCATGTAGGATAACATCTTTTGTAACAATGACTCGTTCTACACCTTCCATGTCAGGTATACGGTACATAATCTCCATCAGACTCTCCTCGATGACAGATCTCAATGCCCTAGCACCTGCCTTCTTCTCCAGGGCAAGCTTAACCACTGCTCTTAAGGCAGAGCTCTGAAACTCCAGAATAATCCCTTCAATGAGGAAAAGTTTTTGATATTGCTTAATAATTGAATTCTTTGGCTCTAAAAGTACTTTTAGCATGTCATCCTCATCTAAGGTGTCCAAGGCGCTTATAATTGGTAAACGCCCAACTAGTTCTGGTATTAGACCAAAAGTAATTAAATCTTCTTGTTTTACATCACTAAATATGGAATCTGTATTCTTTCTTTTTTCTTTTTCTACTGCTCCAAACCCAAGCTCACCCTTGCCAGTCCTTCTTGAAACAATATCTTCAAGACCTGAGAAGGACCCTCCACAAATGAAGAGTATATTGGAGGTGTCTATCTGAATCAAGCTTTGTTCAGGATGCTTTCTTCCTCCTTTTGGCGGAATATTTGCGATGGTACCTTCAATAATTTTTAAGAGAGCCTGTTGCACTCCCTCGCCGCTCACATCACGGGTAATGGACGCGCTAGCACTTTTCCTACCCACTTTGTCAATCTCGTCAATATATATAATACCCTTTTCTGCGGCACTGATATTATAGTTTGATACTTGGAGTAGCCGAACAAGTATATTTTCAACATCTTCACCAACATATCCTGCTTCGGTAAGAGTTGTGGCATCAGCTATGGCAAATGGCACAGATAAAAATCGTGCCAATCTTTGTGCAATTAATGTTTTTCCTGTACCAGTGGGTCCAACCAAAAGTATGTTGCTCTTATCAAGCTCAACCTCTGCGGTATAAGACTGATGTATAATTCGTTTATAGTGGTTATATACCGCAACAGAAATGGATTTTTTTGCCTTATTCTGCCCAACTACGTGTAAATCCAGATAAGACTTTATTTTAGAAGGTTTTTGAAGAGTCACCTTAAAACCAGACTCTAAATGATCCTCAGGATCGTTCAATTTTACTTCAGGCTCTTTACCCTTTTGAATTCTACTCATTTCCTTTTTACAAGAATTGCATCAATTAGACCGTAGGCTTTAGCCTCTTTTGAAGTTAGATAATTATCTCGATCGGTATCAGCCTCAATCTTTTTTAGCGTCTGGCCTGAATTCTTAGCAAGAATAGAATTTAATTGTTTTTTCATTCTTAGTATCTCCTCTGCCTGAATCTCAATATCTGTGGCCTGACCTTCAGCCCCACCCATGGGCTGATGAATCATAATCCTAGAATTGGGCAGTGCGGATCTTTTCCCCTTAGCACCACCAGCAAGCAAAAAGGCACCCATGCTAGCAGCTTGTCCTAGACATATGGTCGCTACATCAGGCTTAATGTATTGCATCGTATCATATATTCCCATTCCTGATGTGATTACCCCACCTGGAGAATTTATGTATAAAAAAATATCTTTTTCAGAATCCTCAGCTTCAAGAAAGAGCAGTTGGGCAATGATGAGAGAAGCCATTGAATCATTTATTGGTGTACCCAAAAAAACTATTCTCTCTTTAAGTAATCGAGAAAATATGTCGAACGCACGTTCTGAACGGCCTGTTTGTTCCACAACCATTGGAACCAATTGGTTAAGTACTTTTTCATCAATATTCATTTTCTTTCCCTCTAAGATCTTTGGTTTGAACTTCTACCTCTTTTACCTTAGCAAATTGCTCTAAGTATTCCAAAATTACCTTTTCCATAAGCCCATCTTCTAGCCGCTTAAGATTACTTGGCTTTTTATAGAATTTTCTTATTTCGTTTTCAGACGAGGTATTGGCTTCAACGAGTCGCTCAATTTCAGCATTTAAATCATCTCTAGATACTTCAAGACTACCATGATCAATTAATTTATTCCTTAACGCATACCATTTCACATTTCTCTCCGCAACCGGCAAATAATGCTCTCTTACCTTTTCATCATCTAATGGTTCTCCACTATTTTGCTTTTTTACATCCTCTATAAGATTTGTCAGGTAGTACTCCACCATGGAAGGAGCAAATGATGGATTTGTTTTTTCAATTAGTGCATCTGATAGATCTCTCTCATATGCGGTTCTAGATCTTTCTTTAAAATTTTCAATTATCTTTTTCTCAACATCTAGTCTAAGTGAATCAATTGAATCCAGATTAGGATTTATTTGCTTTACAAACTCATCATTTAATTCTGGAAGTAGCTCTCGCTCAACTTTATCCACCGTTAACTCATAGTCAGCATCTCCACCATCTTGATTTACAGGTAGTCTTAAGCGAGTAGATCCACCAGGTTTTAAACCAATCATCTTATCTTTTTGATTATCTGTAAAGGAGCCATTGCCAACACGGAGATATTGTTTTTCAAATTTTTTGCCAATAATAGCCACACCTGAATCATCTAACTTTTGAAGCGTACAAACTAGATAATCACCCTCTATTGCTCCATCTTCAACTGTTGACATGGAGGCATTTGCCTTCCTTAATTGCATGATTGCATCTTCAATATCTTGGTCATCATGAATGTAGGTGGTACGCTGCACAGGTAAGCTATTTTTTTTCAACTTTGGCAACTTTATATCTGGTTCAACCTCAAAAACTGCAAGGAAGGATAAGTCTTCATTCATATGAAATTTAATGTCTTTCACTTCAGCCTTATTAACTGGGTTCAAACTTTCTTGATTAATTGCAGCTAAATAATATTTTTGGAAATTACTATCTAAAAATTCGGCCTCAATATTTGCTTGGAACTGGCCAAGTAATCTATCTCGAGGGATTTTACCTGAACGAAAACCTGGCATTTTTACTTTTTTACTAAACTTTTTTAATGAAATCTCAAAGTCCGATTCAATTTCGCTCCAGGGAACGTCAACGTTTATCTCTATGGTATAATCATTTATATTTTTTATTTTTACTTTCACTTTTTATCCTGAAAAATAGCTGGCAAATTTAGGCTAGGTTTCTATTTAGCCTAAATAAGAATTCTATTTTTATTTTGGTAACATTAGCAAAACTATAGTCTTGATAACTATACATATTATGAATTCATTAGAATATTTATTAAAAACTGTATATCTAGCAGCGATGTTTCTCCGTCACTATTAATATCAGATATTGATTGAGAGCATATTCCAATGTCTAAATCATGGGTTAAATCACTAAGCAGTAGCAGGTCGATTACATTGAGTTCTCCAGAGTTGTCCATGTCTCCAACAGTCCAGCTAGAACATGCATCTGTGGGTGATGCCAAAAAAGAATACCAGCCAGCCAATGGGCTCTTCTCCATTCGACCTGAATAGTCTGCTGCTTGAATGTAGTACTGGATAATCCCTATATCCACAAGAGCAGGAATACCGCCCAACCATCTGTTCATATTTTCAGGAATATCAGATGGATATAGTTGTCGACTCTCCCATTGTTCAGAACCAAGTTCTCTCCAAAAAACTTTTACAGAATCTGAGATAGTGCCCATACCACTTAGGTCATCTACTACTATATCCAAGAGGTATTCACTGTTAACAGGTTCGGTACCATTATCAAGAGGATTGTGGAATATTTGCAACATTTCTAAATCAGGAATACCCTTGATTCTGCAGTGCAGTGCATCTGTTGATTCCCAGCTACCTGTAAATCCTAGAATCTCATATCCAGGCATTGCATTTTCATACGCTGCAATGGCTTCATCATCCCAGCTACCTCCCATAATCGGGACTAATATTTTCTCATTAATAATTAAAGAATTTGTGTATGGCTGATTGTTAGGAGTCCATACTCGATAGAGCTGCCATGGCTCTCCCCAAGCATTCATAGCACTGGAAAAGTATGAGGCAACTTCTTCAATTTCATCGTATTGCGGATGAGTTTCTGGAACTTCTCTAATCAATACTTTTGTTGGACTAAGATATTTTCCCCAGCAATCTATGTGATCAATGTATGTATTGTTTGGGTCCTCAACTACATGGTAAATATCTATTCCATAGTATGCCTGCATTAATGAATCAACATCATTTTCCGAGATCAAATTCTCCTCGTATACAAGATCCGAAGATGCCGCAATTCCTAGACCGTCAGTCATGTAGTTTCCACCTGCATGAATTAGGTCAGTAGCATAATATGGGACACCCAAATGGTTCGACATCTTTAATGGTGCTTCATTATCATTTTGTCTAGGACGATTGTAGGTAAAGTCTGCAATCGATATATTGCTGTTACCATCAACTATCCACCAAGGACCATAATCTCTAGTCCAATAACTGTCTGTTGGCCCAATTACAAAATCTATATTCTCCATATTTACACCACTATTTTCTAAAATAGAATTAGCATTATTTTGCTGATTTGAAGATACCAGACAATAAACGATTAGGTCTTGAGATATTTCAGAAATAATATCAGTAGATATGCCAAAAGGATAGCGTATCAAAACACCCTGCATTCTTTCATATTCTGCTATGTTTCTAACTGGTGAAGGTGGAGGATCAGTATCTCTTCCCATTAAATGTATTTCTCCCCACCTTGCGATTTCATCATCCGTTAAACCAATTGGTAATTCAACAGAAGATCCATTAGCTATTGCAAGGTTGAATAAAAGTATCAAATAGATTGTAATTCTCATTGAAAGTATAAAGTAAGGATTACTAATACTTGAATATGTTGTATTGTGTTGAATCAGGAAGTAGACAGCTGATAGCACTAATGCCTATTGTCTAAGGCGGTAGGTCGCTCCTTCCATCGTTTTTAGAAATCTTTCAATCTGATTAGCGGTGTGGAAAAGTTCATCCATTGGAACAAATACATCACTTGGATATTCTACGTCATCATAGTCGCGAAGAAAGTTTGCTTCAAGTTTTAGAACAACATCACGTAATACCATTGGAGGGATCTCCTTGTTCCTCATAAAATTTATCTGAAGGTTGAGTTGGCCCGTTGAGGTCATGTGAAACAATGGTATCGTGCCGACATCGGTATCACATCTAAAGGTTAATGTCCCGTGATCTGATCCACGTCCCCAGGATACATCATCAGCATGTTTTTCGGTAAATTCAATAATCATTACTCCAACTTTAGCGATTTCCCTATTACACTGTTCTCTCATATGATCAATGAATAAATCCTTATCCCAGTTCGACATAAAATGCACCTCAAGTATTAAATTAATGGATTATAGGCGAGTTCTAATTTAATAAAATACTTTGGCAACATTTTACTTTAATTAATCGGATCTAATTCAAAAAACATTGCACCATCAAACCTGTAGTCACCATCTTGCTTTATATATTCCAATAGATCTACGTTTACCGTTTTCTTGAGCTCACTGGATGCATGGACTAGGTTTGAACGATTCAAAACATACCCCTCATGTGCCATTACTATCCCCAATTTGAAATAGTCCTTTTTCACAAAAGCAATACCACAAATTGGCGGCAATTTTTTCATAACATCAGCGTCTATTTTATCAGTTGGTATAAATGATATAGTTTCATTTAGAGACCAATCTATATCTAAAAATAATTCTCCATTATCCTTTTTATTCAATTCAATATCTACTTGCTCAGTGTATTTTGGGTCAATGATCAAATCTGTAATATTTACATTCATTGGGTGGTTTAAAATTCTATCAGATGTGAAATGCCAGCGATAATTATAGCTTGGAACTTTTACATTCTGTTGATTCGGTTTATAGTGAATTTCTATCATACTTTTTTTAGCATTCTTTAGGCTATGGGTATTTGCATAGGCCAATGTCGTAAGAACATGTACAGTACAATCAGAAGAATCATAACGAATGATAGGATCGTTGTCTTTTTCATTTTCTTCTCCTAAGCAATACAACCCATAGGGAGTACCAACCCGCCAAAGATTAATAGCGATTAGCCTTGAATCAAATTCAGAATATTGTTCATGGATTCTCTTCAAATGATATTCAAAATCTTGATCATTTAGTGTCCAAGGTTTTGGCAATGTATTAATCCAACTGAACGGATCTTTGGCATAGGCAAAGCACACTATAAATGAAACAAGTAGTAGGTATTTTTTAATCATATAAATGATATTGTTTCTTCATAATTATATAATCATCCAAACCAGTCTTTAGATTCCTTTTGATATCTTCAACCTTAAAGTTTTTTTCAAAAGTTTTTCTTATTGTATCATTTCCCACAGCCTTATCAAACATCTTTAGTTGAGTTTCGGAGGCCCCCATGAAAGGATTTTTGCTTGGATATAGTTTATTGTGTTCTTGCATAAAATAGAACTGAACTAAAATCAGATCAATCTTATCTTGATCAGTAATATGTAAATATATTCCTCCAACATTATCACCTTTGTAATTGGCATAATATGGTTTGTAGTTAACCGGTCTAAAAATAACTCCTTCCAAGCCAAGTAAATTCATTTTTTCTGCAAGTTGGTTTGCATTAATCCAAGGTGCTCCCAATGTCATAAATGGTGCTGTATATCCAACACCATTTGAAAAAAAACCTAATTCACCTACTATACCAGTTGCCACCATATAAAATGGCGTATTCGCATTGGGTACATGTGGCGAGGTAGGAACCCAATGAAGACCCAGATCATTGTAGTTAATGTTTCTGTCATAATTTTTCATTTTTATAATTTTTAAATTGCATTTACCACCTTCAAGCCAGCCTTGTTCGTTAATCATCTTTGCCAACTCACCACTTGTAAGCCCGTGAACATATGGAATAGGATACCTCCCTATAAATGATTTGAAACTCAAAGATAAAATATTTCCCTCAATCTTTTTAAGTCCTAGAGGATTGGGCCTATCCAAAACCATGAATTCCAGTCCGCTTTCCTGAGCTGCCTCCATTGCTAAACCCATTGTTGATATATATGTGTAGGATCTTATTCCTATATCCTGAATATCAAAAACTAAGATATCCAAGTTTTTGAGCATATCCTTGCTAGGCTTTTTATTATTTCCATAAAGCGAAAAAAGCGGTATCCCATAAATTGAGTCGGTTTTATTATAAATTTTTTCCCCTGCTGAAGCTGATCCAAAGAGACCATGCTCTGGGCTAAATATGGCTTTTAGATCAACGTTTTCTGATTTAGTCAAAGCATCAATATTATGCACCATTTTGCTAGTTACGCCCGTTTGATTTGTAATTAAACCAACTTTTTTACCTTTTAAGTGTGAGCAATCCCTCTCAAGCAATACATCGAGTCCAGTCATGAAAGGTTGTTTAAATTGTGGTTCAATATGGATATTCCCTTTATTGGCCACGCAGTCTAATTGAATAGAAAAGACTGCTATAATGAAAATAAAAATTTTAATTGTTGTTAAAAATGTTTTCATTCAGTAATTAATTTATTCAATTTATCTTTAATGGATGTCAATTTCAATTGAACAACAAATTGGACAACTTATTATAGCAGGTTTCCGTGGTATGGAAGTTGATCCAGAAAGCAATATCGCAAAATATATTCAAGAATATAACATTGGAGGAGTAATTCTATATGACGAAGATCTCGAAATTGGAGGTTCTGGAACAAGGAACATAAAATCCCCAAATCAAGTAAAAGAATTAACCAGCCAACTCCAAAGTTTAGCAGATAATAGTCTCCTTATTTCAATTGATCAAGAGGGTGGTGAAGTTCATAGGCTTAGGACTGTGTATGGTTTTGATGAAACACCATCCTGGAATCATATAGGCCTTTTGAACAATGAACTAATGACAAAGCAATTTTCAAAGTCAATGGCAAATACTCTATCTAATCTTGGCATTAACCTTAATTTTGCTCCTGTTCTCGATCTCGACCATGGGACTGGTTCTGTTATAAGTGATTCAAAACGAGCTTTTTCGTCTGACCCAAAAACTGTAAAAGAGAATTCAAGAATTTTTATCAGCGAGCATAAACAAGCTGGTGTAATTACATGTGGCAAACATTTCCCCGGGTTAGGATCTGCCTCTGGCGATACTCATGAAGGATTTACCGATATTTCTGACACCTGGACCGTCAAGGATCTTTTACCATTTGATGAAATGATAAAAAGTGGAGATCTAGACATGGTTATGATTTCCCATGCATTTGATAAGAAACTAGACCCTATCTACCCTTCCTCACTTTCAAAAATAATCATAAATGACATGTTAAGGTTTGATCTTGGATATAATGGTCCTGTAATTTGTGATGACCCCAGTATGAGAGCTATCTCTGACCATTACAGCTTACATGAAACATTTGAACTCATGTTAAACGCTGGTGTGGATCTATTCTGTTTAGGCAATAATTTAATTTACGACCCTGATTATATTCCAAAATCCATAAACGCAATTATGGACCTGGTAAATTCAAAAAAGATAAGCGAAGGCAGAATTTCAGAATCAATTGAAAGAGTGAATATTCTTAAGAGGAAGTACAACATC
>JAYNUL010000017.1:0-4094 GCA_038281125.1 Fidelibacterota bacterium
CCTGAAGCATCGCCTTGTTCCATGGCAGATACACCACCAGTTAAAAAATAATTTATGTAGTTGTGAACAAGGAGAAACTGATAGGTATTGTTAAAGAATTCTATCTCATTTCTTTGCATGTGGAAAATTTTAGATGCAGTATATCCAGTTCGCTGGCTATTAGATATTTCTGCAATCATTTTATCTGTTCCTCCAATTTTTTCTGTTAAAATATCACACTCTTTTTTGGTAGAAAAATCATTCCACAATTTGGAGGTTGATTTTGTAAGGTTGCCTTTTCTATCTATGGCGACAAGACCATGCTGCTGTCCTGATATAGATAAACACTTAATTGAGGAGATAATATCTGTTCTTTTGCTTAACTTTTTGAATAAAATATGTAAGCCGTCAATCCACATATTTGGATCTGATTCAGACACACCAGGTGGATTACTTCTAATTACTCCATTTAATGTACCGTAATGCGATAAATCATTATCATAGTTAATGGAATCAGAATAAATAATTGAATCATTTTCAAAATCTACGATAACTAACTTTTGACTTTGAGTTGATACATCAATCCCAGCAAAAATTTGACTCATGTTAAAAGAGAAAATAAGAATCTATAAAAAAAGGGCCCACAATAGTGGGCCCTTTTTTAGATTCGTATTATTTTAGCAAGGTCATTTTCTTTACCTGTCTGAACTCATTTCCCGCCCTGAATTCATAAAGATATACACCACTTGGGACTGAGATTCCTGAGCGATTTTTTCCATTCCAGGTAATCTTGTAATTACCTCCAGGGACGGAACTTCTATCATATGAATAAATCTCTTCGCCAGTCAATGAATAGACTGAAAAACTAATGTCAGATTCAATCGGCAAGGAGAATTCCATTTCAGTTGTTGGGTTAAATGGATTCGGATAGTTATTGCTTATGCGATATTCTGAAGGTAAGGCAGTATTTTCGCTTTCATCATTTGCCATAAGAACCATACAGATTCCCTCTGGATCCCATGCCTCTTGTCCAAAATTTTCATCAAGATAGAATTCTGTATCAACTGGGAACCTGTAACTGCTAGGCCATTCGCAATTGGCATTTAAATTTTGATGTATATATCTAATTCTAGGCACTCCACCAAGTCCTCCACCAGCTTCATCATTTTCAGTACTCTCTGATGAGTCATACCAACCCCACTTATAATATATACACCAGGGGACAGGGCCAGTTAGAGTAACAGGAAATTCATATAAGCCATTTCCAACAGCTTCTGCTGCGTAATGGTTTAAATCTGCGCCATCTGAAAAACCTTGTGAAAAATTAAGCCACTTATCATGTGTTCTAAGATAGACGGAATCCTCAGTGGCGCTAAAACCTTCAACACCGTACATGTCAATGGAAAAAATAACATCTATGGAGGTGCCTTCTGGAATGACTGAACCTGGAAATGCATCATAGTAAGATTCGATTGGTAGTTCAACCAGTCCAGTTCCATCATCCTCACCTAACATGAATTTACGATTACCTTCATATTGAGGAGAGGTCTCCCATCCGATCCAGTCAACGATTGCAGGATTGCCATCATTGTCTACAGCATCAAATCTTTGAGCCAAGGCTAAAAGAGAAGCATCAGAAAGATGCATGTAGTAGGCAAATTCATGTTCAAAATCAGGTAAGGAAGTAATTTCAATTGCATGGCTAAATATATTTGTTCCTGGAGTTCGAGTCATTACATCGGCCTCGCCCCAGCTATTGAAACTACCTCTAACCCAAATCTGATCACCATTTGCTATATTAAATGCTCTCATACCAGGATTGTCTTCCTCATCAAGCCATTCTGTCATATCAACGCTAAACAGAACTGTTTTTGTAATTTCTTCGCCGCCAGTATCTACTATTTCATAATCCGTATGTCCATGAAGAGTTAGTAGATCATCATCAAGTTGAAATTGCGGATTTGAGCCCTGAATTAACCAAGTTCCCCAGCCGTCAGTTCCATCACATGCTTCGCAAGTTGTTCCATCACCATTATCCGTGTCAATGGCACCCCATTCATGGAGACCTGCACTTACTCCTGCAACAAGCGCTGTCCAAACATTATCTCCTGCCTCAACATCGCCATTGGTACCATCATCATACATCTGTTGTACTGCCCAGCTTGATGGTGATCCTTTCCACATAATATCTGTAGAACTACCTGGACCATCATGCACTGTAAACATAACAACACCCTCAGAAACTGCCATGTCTGGTGGCAGTATATAGTCAACGGTTCCATTAACATTTGCTCCGCTAACAGAATATTGAAGGTTGGGTCCACTAATTAACCAGGTCCCCCAGCCATCTGTTCCATCGCACGCTTCGCAAGTTGTTCCATCCCCGTTATCAGTGTCAATTGCACCCCATTCATAATCTCCATCATTTATTACGGCATACTGTGCTGTCCAAATATGATCATCAGCGGTGGCATCACCATTAGTTCCATCATCATAAGCCTGAAAAAGAGCCCAATTTGACATACTTCCTTTCACTCTGATATCTTCTTTTAGCCATGTTTGGTCATCCACAGTGAATGTAACCAAGGAAGAGGTAGCTGGATCATATGCTGTTACAGGCCCTGAGCTATGACTAGTATTTTCTTCACTGGTTGGATTATCGTTACTATCGTAGGATACCCAATACTCTAAATTGTAATTCCCCTCATTGTTTCCAACGGTATATTCAACGGTAACATGAAATGTATCTGGGCTTTCTTCCGATGCAGATGATGTTGCTGCCGCATCGCTCATATACACCACCCAATGAGAACCCTCAGCTGGAGGATAATTGGTAGTTAAAGAATCTTCCCAACCCTCGTCAATTCCAGAGCTCCCAGTCAAGGATGCATCTGAGCCATTGCCAATGTAGGATAGCGTACCATTTCCTTGCTGCGGAGACGTAAATGTCACACTGTTAATCGTCCAATCTTCCGGTTTCTGCACTGCATATAACATTGCACGTTCACCATCGTTTCCGGTTTGAATTACTTCGTTGGTAGCGGAAAATGTACTTCCAACTTCTGCATGATGTGGTTGGACTTTTAGTTCCATCTCTAAACATCCTGTAAGAGTTAAACCAGCAAAACTCATGCATAGGAAAAGTTTATCTTTTAGTTTCATGTCTATTTTACTCCATTGGTTATTATAGAAAATATGAATTCTGTGCCAAGTAAGGCCAAACACCATATCACATACTACATTATAACATACATATACTTGATTTTCACTGTCAATTCATATTTAACAATTTCACGGTTTAATCTTATTTAAAGAGACAAATAATTATGTTTAGCATAATCTAGAAATAACTTTTATTTGTAATGTATCTAAGAGCTAGGTTTAAAATATTTAGGTTGTCAAATTGACTTTTTACTATGGTATTTTAATATTAGAATACATTACAACATCTAATATCTCAATTTTTAAAAAGACATGAATATATTCACTTCTTTAGACTGGTTTGTTTTGCTGGTGTTTTTTGGCATCCTGGGGTATATCATTTATTGGGTAATTAACCAAAAACAGGATACATCTGAAGAATATTTTTTAGCTGGTAGGAATCTCGGCTGGTTTGTGATTGGTGCTTCTATCTTTGCATCAAACATAGGCTCAGAACATATTGTTGGTCTTGCTGGAACTGCTGCAAATAGCGGTATGGTTATGGGACACTATGAGCTTCATTCCTGGATCATATTACTTCTTGGCTGGTTTTTTGTACCATTTTACCTTAATAGTACCGTATTTACCATGCCTGAATTTTTAGAAAAACGATTCTCTGAAAATTCAAGATGGTTGTTAACAATCATCACTCTTGTAAGCTATGTTCTTACAAAAGTTTCCGTAACCGTTTATGCTGGTGCTGTGGTTTTTGAGACCTTAATGGGTATTGAATTTTGGTCTGGCGCTTTATTGATTGTGCTGATAACGGGATGTTACACGATCTTCGGTGGTTTAAGAGCTGTTATTTTTACCGATGCTCTGCAGGCATTCGTACTCATTATTGGCTCTATAACTATCTCAATCATTGGATTGACTAAAATTGGTGGCTGGGGAAACCTCGTTTCAAGTATTGA
>JAYNUL010000017.1:4194-10533 GCA_038281125.1 Fidelibacterota bacterium
TATGCAATGAGCAAGTCTGGGCAGATGACCTATGGTTCTTCAGATCAGGTATTTCCTACTCTAGTTAGAGAGCTGTTGCCAACAGGGATGAGAGGGCTTGTTGCAGGTGGTCTTCTTGCCGCATTAATGAGTTCGCTCTCATCTGTTTTCAATTCTTGTTCAACCCTTTTTACCATGGACATTTATAAAAAACTGAACCCTGATGCTAGTGAGAAAAAATTGGTACTGGTCGGGAGAATAGCTACCGGTGTGGTCGTGCTCTCAGGAATATTATGGATACCATTCATGAAAGCAGTCTCAGGCGGCGGACTCTACACATACTTGCAGAGTGTTCAAGCATACATCGCTCCACCTATTGCCTCTGTTTTTCTTCTTGGGCTATTCTGGAGCAGAATAAATGCCACAGGGGCATTTACCGCTCTAGTAAGCGGATTTGGTGCAGGAATGATACGATTAGGTTTAGAGATTAATAAAAATAGTTTGGACTCTAGTGGTGCGTTATATGCCATAGCTGATTTGAATTTTCTCTATTTTGCCATTGTATCATTTGTAGCATGCATTTTTATTTTGATAGCAGTGAGTATGGCAACCAATGAGCCGGACTATGAAAAAATTAAGGGCCTTACCTATGATACAATGAATAAGGACGATAAACCTGAAAAAGAATTAGATAATCATTCTAATAATAAAATACACTCATATGTTATACTGGTAATACTTGCACTTATCCTAATTTACTTTTCACCACTTGGCATAGGAGGCTAATCAGCTCAAAATGTCATTAAACGTTATAGTCGGAGACAAGGAGTATTTCCCAGGTATTCAAAAAATAAAGTTTGAAGGCAAAGATTCGGATAATCCATTGTCTTTTAAATATTATGACCCTGAGAAACTAGTGAATGGCAAACCGATGAAAGAACATCTCAGATTTGCTACTGCTTATTGGCACACATTCTGCGGAACGGGAGGTGATCCATTTGGGCCTGGAACAAAAATCTACCCATGGGATATAGATAACGACCCTATTCAATCAGCTCATCAACGTTTGGATGCGGCCTTTGAATTTTTTACGAAGCTAGGAACTGAATTCTTCTGCTTTCATGATAGAGATATGTCACCCGAGGGAGAAAATGTTAAAGAAACAAACAAACTTCTTCAAGATTTCTCTGAACTAGCAAAACATAAGCAAGAGGAATCAGGTGTTAAGCTGTTATGGGGTACGGCAAACCTATTTTCTCATCCTCGATATATGAATGGTGCCGTAACCAATCCAGATTTTGATGTAGTTGCTTATGCAGGATCCCAGGTGAAAGCTGCACTAGATGCTACTATAAAATTGGGAGGAGAAAATTATGTATTTTGGGGTGGGAGAGAAGGCTATAGTTCGCTTTTAAACACCAACATGAAAAGAGAACTAGATCATTTGGCAATGTTTCTTTCTCAAGCAAGAGATTATGGAAGGAACAATGGTTTTAGTGGAACTTTTCTTATTGAGCCAAAGCCTATGGAGCCTTCAAAGCATCAATATGATTTTGATGTTGCTGCAGTAGCAGCATTTCTAAAACATTATGATCTAGATAATGATTTTAAGATAAACATTGAAAACAATCATGCCACTCTAGCCGGGCATACTTTTGACCATGAAATACAGGCAGCATACAATTATGGTCTCTTTGGCAGCCTTGATATAAACCAAGGTGACCCTCACAATGGCTGGGATACTGATGAATTTCTTCACAATATCTATGACGCAGTACATATCATGCTTGTTCTTTTAGAGGAGGGAGGTCTCAAAAGTGGTGGAATGAATTTTGATGCAAAAACCAGACGAAATTCTACAGACCTAGAGGACATTTTCATAGGGCATATCAATTCAATGGACACACTCGCAAGAGGTTTACTGATTGCCTCAAATATTCTGAAAGATCCTTCTTACATAAAGCTTAAGTCCAATAGATATTCAAGCTTTGATAGTGGAGATGGACACTCCTTCGAAAATGGCGGAGTAAACCTTGAACAACTTACTGAACTCGCTCAGAAGATTACAGAGCCAGATCAAATAAGTGGTAAGCAGGAGCTGTATGAAATGCTTATTAACAAACACATTCAATAGAAAGCTTGAATGATAAAAAAGCCATAAGTAATTAAATTCATTTTGAAATTCAAAATCTTCTTCACTCTTCTTTTAATATCATTTACAGAAGCATCCGCATACAATCTAGAAAAGATTGAGCCTCCATTCTGGTGGGCAGGATTCAAAAGTGATGAACTTCAGTTGATGTTATATGGAGAAAATATCTCCAGGGTAGTGCCTGAGATTAACGGCAGTGATATTATTATTGAAAAGGTTCATAAGGTTGATAGCCCTAACTATCTTTTCCTTGATTTAAAATTGAAAAATAACGTACCTAAAACTTTTGAGATTGAGTTTTTTTACAGAGGCGAAAAAGTTTTTGCTCGAGATTATGAGCTGAAAAGGAGAGAAGCGTCTTTTAATAGAGAAAAGTTTTTGGATGCTTCAGATGTAATCTATTTAATAATGCCGGATCGATTCGCAAATGGAGATACAAGTAATGATGATGTTGATGGCTTAATAGAAAAATCAAATAGGAAAAATAAAGATGGAAGACACGGTGGGGACCTTCAAGGTGTTATAGATAACTTAAATTACATTGAGTCTATGGGTTTCACCCATATTTGGTTAAACCCTGTTCTTGAGAATAACCAGCCTGATTTCTCGTATCATGGCTACTCTACAACAGATTATTACCAAGTAGATCAAAGATTTGGTTCAAATGCCTTGTACAAACAATTATCCAAGGAGGCGGCAAAGAGAGGACTAGGTATCATAAAAGACTTAGTTTTAAATCATATTGGATCAGGGCATTGGTGGATGGATGATTTACCATCAGAGGATTGGTTAAATCATCAAAATAAGTTTGTTCAAACAAATCATATTCACGAAACCGTTTATGATCCTTATGTTACTGATAAGCAGAGAGACTTGTTTACAGATGGATGGTTTGTTGAAACTATGCCCGACTTAAATCAAAAAAATAAATTTGTTGCAAACTATTTGATTCAAGTTACTATGTGGTGGGTTGAATTTGCTGGACTATCAAGCATAAGGGTTGATACGTATCCGTACGTAGATAAAAAGTTTTCATCAATATGGAGTGAGACAATTACAAAAGAGTTTCCATATCTTAACTTTTTTGGTGAGGCCTGGGTTAATGATCCCACACTTGTTTCCTACTGGCAAAGTGACAGTAAAACCCACGATGATTATTTATCATTTATTCCAAGCATGAAAGACTTTCCTCTTCAAAAAAGCCTAATTAGTGGTTTAATGACAAATGAGGCATGGGACAGCGGTATTGGAGATATTTATAGGACTTTGTCGAGCGACTTTCAATATGGTGATCCATATAACCTTGTTATCTTTCCTGACAACCATGATATGCAAAGAATATTTTCCCTTTTAGACGACAGAATGGACCTGTACAAAATGGCATTATCAATAATTCTCACCACGCGTGGAATTCCACAAATTTTATATGGTACTGAAATTGCGATGCCAAGTACTGACAATCACGGGGAACTGCGCAAGGATTTTCCAGGCGGTTGGGAAAATGATAGTATAAATGCTTTCTATGATTTTGGATTAAATGAAATTGAATCAGAAGCAAAAAGCTTTATGAAAACCCTATTAAACTGGAGAAAGTCCAGCGATGCAATTGGAAAAGGAAAATTGATTCACTTTCCTGTGAAAGACGGCATGTATATTTATTTTAGAAAACATAAAAAAGACCTGGTTATGGTTGCCGTTAATAACCTGGATAATGCAAGAAATCTTGATCCTGACCTATATACAGACGTTATTGGTAGGAAGAAAAGGGCAATTGAAGTTTTAAGTGGAAAGAGTTATTCACTTCAAAAAAAAATAATCATTGACCCAAAAAGTGCCAAGATTTTTCAAATCAAATAAGTAATTAAACTTAGTTCAATCCTTTACTTTTTCTAGCTCAATGGCTTGGCCTCCACCATTAGCTAGCTTCATAGTTACTAACTCACCTTTAGATACTACTCTTTCAAAAATTTTATAGTCTAAAGGATTCGATTGCCAATCAGCCGAATCGCCGTCTGCATATATCCTTGCTACATACGAACCCTCATTTAGAAAAGATAGATCAATTTGTAGTGTTCTACTTTCTTCATTTGTGATTCCCCCAATATACCAGTTGTCGCTGTTTTTATCTTTCCTTGCAATGGTTAAAAATTGTTCAATCTCTCCGTTCAAAACAATAGTTGTATCCCAATTCACAGGAACATTTTTTATAAATTCAAATGCTTCAGGATGTTTCTCATAATTTTCAATAAAATCTGATGCCATCTGCAAGGGGCTATGAATAATGACATATAATGCCAGTTGCTTTGCCAAAGTGGTTGACACTCTTGGTAAGGAGGTGGCTGCGTAGCCAGTAATAGAGCTTTCATTATTATTTATATCTAAAAATGGAATAAACAATGTATCAAAACCACTAACATTACCTTCTTCATCAACATTTATAGATAAATTTTCATTCTTTCTAATCGCTTCTAGTAGCCAAATATTATTTTTACTTGATTCAGGGTGGTCTGCAGTAATACCCCATTGCCACTCTCCAGGCTGGAAATATTCATCAATAGTCCAATGAGCAATCATTTTTCCATCATCAACATTCAACTTTCTTTCCATCTTTTTATCAAACCAAATTGATTCACTGCCCTTATACCTTAGATTTTGAAAATTATTCCCGCTATCAATCACCGTAATGTTTAAAGGGAATTCTACCCCATTACTTAAATCCAAGTTTTCATACAAAATATCAAAAATTCCTGGTGTATAATCCATAGGAGATCCAAGCATTCTTGTAAATGGAAGTATAAGGGTGTGATTAGGAGGATTACCATTTGACCAGGCATTGAATTCCATTCCTCTCGAACCCTCCCTAGTAAGCATATTAGGATAGGTCCTTCTCTCACCGGTATCTTTAATAGGTTCGTGAAAATTAATACCTAGCTTGTACTCAAATGCTTTTTCAAGAACATCCCTAAAATATTGCACCCCATATTGTCCATAGTGGAATTCTGATTTATCTAATTTTGAACCAACGTGGCCAATTTTTACATTTTTAATCCCAAGTTCATTTAATAAGGAAAAAGCAGAATCAATTTGAGCTAGATAGTTTTTTGTACTGGCCATTGTTTCGTGATAGGCCTGAATGGAAACACCTTTTGATTTTGCATACTCTTGAATCTTTCTCATGTCAAAATCAGGCGTTGATTTTGTAAAGCTAACTACAACTGAATCCTTAGGAAACAAACTCTCCCAGCCAGCTGCCCAGCCTTCAATAAGAACTTCACTAATGCCATGCTTTGAGGCGAAATCAATATACTTCATGCCTCTTTCATTGGTTGCGCCGTGCCTAGATCCTTCCTCCCAAGTCCATTTCCCAATGATCATACCCCACCATATGCCGATATATTTAGAGGGCTTAATCCATGATGCGTCATCAACTAAATTTGGCTCATTACAGTTGAGCATCAAGTCAGACATAATTAAACCCTTTGCGTCATCGGAAATAATGATGGTCCGCCAAGGGCTCTGAAAAGGTAATTGAAGTCGAACTTTATCTCCATTGCTCCAAGGAGCAAGATCACAGATTAACTTTTGACTATCGCTGTAAAGTTGCATGCTGGAATAGTTTTTCAAAGAGGCTTCATGTATGCTTAGATGAGTGCCATCACTATACTTTATAGTTAGGGGTGTATGACACGTATCGAGGGCTGACACGTTTGATTTTTGGTATAGGTATTCATACCTGTTTTCTTTATACGCAGGGGTCCACCATGCCTGTGCATCTTCGGATAAATTAAACTCTGTTAGTTCATTAATAATTATTAAAGAGTCTTGATTTTTGTTGTTATCATTCATTTGATAGCGAAATGCAATGCCATCATCATAGGCTCTAAATAACATTTTTCCTGCTTCAAGACTATTTGTATTGATAAAACTAATTATTATCTCATTATAGATATCTTTGACAACCCTTTTTTCTCCCCATGGTAAATCCCAGGTATCTTTGTGAAATTCTTTTTCAACTTTTTTCACATTATGATTTATAGGGAATTCAAAATTATTTTTAAAAATGAGCCCAACTTTAGAATCTTGGATTATTGTTTTACCCTTAAAATTGACATTGTAAATAAAATCGCTATTTTGTTTTAAAATCTTTACTAAAATTTTTTTATTTGGCGATTCAATATAAATGGACTCCTCTTCACGACTGCACCCAA
>JAYNUL010000017.1:10633-19800 GCA_038281125.1 Fidelibacterota bacterium
GTTTAATGAATTTCTAATATCATTGTTGATTTTCCTGAGATGTTTATTTCTCTCAGCAGATAGTGTAGCCTATCATTCATAATGTTGACACCCTTCGTACGTCCTTTAATAATTTCATTATATTGATTAGGATAAACAGCCTTTGCCCTTTCACTATTATTAACAATTACCATCACCAAGCTCTTCTGATAATTTCTAAAATAAACATATACATTATCTTTAACTGGATAATGTACAAGATCACCTTTAGCGATAGCTAAATTTCCTTTTCTCCAGTTTAATAACCTTTTGAGATAACTTTGTGCCTCAAGCTCTGTTTTGTTAAGTCCATTGCCTGTGAATGCATCTTTTTCATCATCAGGCCACCCGCCGGGAAAGTCTCTACGAAGTTCACCATGGTCACCAGAGCTTGACATGGCAATCTCCGTTCCATAGTAAATCTGTGGAATACCCCTGATGGTACAAATAATGGACATTGCCATTTTGTACAAATCTAGTCGTTCATTTAGCTCTGAGTATATTCTGGTCATATCATGGTTCCCTACAAAAACAACTAAATTATAAGGGTTACCGTATTGAAAATCGTTTGCTAAAACTCTAAAGATATTTCCAATACCGCTGGTCCAGCTCTCGTCTTCCTTGAGACCTTTTACGATTGCACTCTGAAGTGGAAAATCCATCATACTTGGAATAAAAGAAACATAATCATCATGTCTTGGGCTATTTTGCTGCCAATAGGAAACCATGGTTGGATTGTCATTCCATTCTTCCCCAACGAAGTTAAAATTTGGATATTCCGATGAGATTCTCATACTCCAGGTAGAAAGGAAGTCTTTGTCAACATAAGGATAGGTGTCAACTCTGAAACCTGAAAGATTTGCATATTCAATCCACCAAATAGAATTTTGAATCAGATATGTTTCAAGTAGCTCATTTCTTTGATTTAAATCTGGCATTGATTTTACAAACCAACCATCTGTAAAAAGGTTTTTTTCAAAGATACTTAAATGAGGATCATGTATGGATTCATGAATATGGTTTGTGCCAATGAAATTTCCACCATTATTAATCCAATCATCGGAAGGGAGATCGTCCATCCACCAGTGCTCTGAGCCAATATGATTTAAAATTACGTCTTTTATTATTCCAATTCCTCTTGCTTTAGCTTTTTCTGATAATTCGAGATAGAGCCTGTTGTCTCCAAAACGTGGATCAATATTGTAAAAATCTGTTGTTGAATAACCATGATATGAATATGTTTTTTGGTCGTTTACTAATACTGGATTTAACCACAATTGGGTAAACCCCATTTGATCAATATAGCCTAGATGGTCAATGATACCTTGTAAATCACCACCATGCCTTCCATCTTTATTACTTCTTTTTAATTTTTCCTTTAAACCGTCTACACTATCATTTCTTAGATCACCATTTGAGTATCGATCTGGCGTGATTAAATAAATGACATCTCCTGGGTCAAAACCTTTTCTATTTTTTGAACCTAAACTTCTTTCTCGCAAGGTATATCTATACTCGGCCTCTACTTTTCCAAGTCTAATGAATTGAATGTCAAAACTTCCGGGTATCGCATTTTTAATAGAGAGGTCAATAAATAAGTAGTTATTATTTTCAGTCCGTTTAACACCTATTATTTCTACATTTTCGTACTCTATTTGAGGTTGTAAAAAGGATATGTTTTTTCCATGTACTAATAACTGCAACTTTTCTTCTTCCATATCAACCCACCAAAAAGGTGGCTCTAGATGATCTATTTCATAGGCCACGATGGAGTTAAACGTGAATAAAAATGAAATAGATAAAATGACTTTTATTTGATAGGCGATTTTATTCATTAGCTAAGCTGAAAATTTTTCTTTCATTGAATACTGATCATTAACTTCCGGATCAAATTTTGATTACAAATTTTAACAATACTCGTAGACACATACCTCTAATATATAATATAAGTATATCATTTAAGCGCTAGTGAGCATATTATATAAAGATAATGTTGTTCTAACTAAAATGGTATTCTGATTTAATTATAAACAGTAAACATATGTCTATTAGATGGAAGGTAAAGCCTTCTAAAAATATAGCACCTAATTTAAATGATCCTAATAAAACTAATAATGAATGTCCTCTTGTTTTCCTCTTTATGTATAGGTGAGGATTCAAGTAGAAAGTCCTATAATATTTTAACCTTAAACGAAGATGTTATTGTGGATGGATTTTTAAATGAATCCATATGGAGTAAAGGCGCTCCCATGACAAACTTCATACAAAAAGATCCTCAACCAGGATCAGCAGCAAGAAATAAAACCGAAGTGAGAATAGCAATTGATAATGAATATCTATACGTTGGAGCATATTTATTTGACAATTCACCAGATTCCATTGCTCGTCAGGTGATTAAAAGAGATGGATGGGGGTATGCAGATTGGTTTGCAATGGGGGTGGATAGCTACTATGACAGGAGAACTTGTTTTGGCTTTTGGGTTAATCCTAGTGGGTCAATGAGGGACATTCTGCATTATAACGATACGGAAAGAGACGCTTCATGGGATGCTGTATGGGAAGCAAAAACTGCCATTCATGATGATGGGTGGTCTTCTGAGATGAGGATACCTCTTTCTCAATTAAGATATAACCCTTCAAGTACAGATCAAGTTTGGGGACTGAATTTTTACCGAAGAACAGCCCGATATGGTGAGGAAAGCTTTTGGGAACCTGTTTTGATGGAGACTAAAGGATTTGTTTCGCAGTTTGGGGATCTGACAGGAATAAAATTACCAAAACAAAAAAAACGCATTGAGGTGCTACCATATTTAGCTGGTAAAAACTTTTTAGAGGATGGATCAAGTAATGATCCATACTGGGAAAAAAATAACATTTCTGGTAATCTAGGGGTAGATCTTAAAATTGGAGTAGGATCTAATTTTACCCTAACAGGTACTATTTTTCCAGATTTTGGGCAGGTCGAGGCTGACCCAGCAAATTTAAATCTATCGGCTTTTGAAACATTTTTTGAAGAGAGGCGACCATTCTTTTTAGAGGGAACAGATATTTTTCAATTTGGGAAAACACGTTCCTTCTCATCTGGAGGTTCAAACCTATTTTATTCCCGTCGTATTGGTAGAAAACCAAGAGGTTACATCAATGAAGAAAATACACAATTTGAGGATTATCCTTCACAAACTGATATTATCAGTGCACTAAAATTTAGTGGAAAGACAAAAAGTGGTTTTTCCATAGGAATATTAGATGCAATAACCAGGGAAGAGAAAGCCGCCTACATTGATTCATCGGGGAATGAAAAGACACAAATCATCGAACCATTTTCCAATTCATTAGTTTTGAGATTAAAAAAAGATATGAAGGATGGTAAGGTAGTTTTAGGAGGTTTCATGACCCATAAAGCTAATAACCTATCGACTGCTTATTTAGATTCATCATTTTTAAAGGATGCTCTAGTTCTTGGGGCAGATTTTGAGTACGCACTACCGGATCCATCATGGATTTTAAGTGGTTTTGCTTCAAGCTCCTCTATTAAAGGAGACTCTCAAGTCATTACTCAAATTCAGAAAAGCTCAAGCCATTATTTTCAACGCCCAGAGGATGATGTTTATGTTGATAGCTCATTAACAAGTCTTAATGGCGTCGGCTCTGAAATCAGTCTTACGAAAATATCTGGAAAGAACTTCAAGGGGTCACTTACATTTCGTCAAACCTCTCCAGGCTATGATGTCAATGAACTTGGATATATGAGATCAGCAAATAATAAAAAACTAAACAGCTCTATTGATTATGAAGATTTTGTTCCTAAAAAATATTGGCAGGTAATTTCATTAAGCTTTGGTACGTGGCAGGATTGGGACTATAACTGGGATTATGCAAGCTCAGGAATGAATTCCGAAATGTGGGTACGGTTCCATAATTGGCATACAATTTCATTTGAATTAGGCAATTCATTTGGAGGAATAAGAAGAAATCTTACTAGAGGAGGTCCTGTTGCAAAAAGTCCAACCTGGCACCGATATAACATTGCATATAGAACGGATAGAAGAAAAAATATAAATGGATTTATTCGATATGGAAACAGGGATGCAGCGGATGGAGAGTATGACAAATCGATCAGAACTGGAATGAATTTAAGACCTAATTCTCAATGGGAAATTGAGTTTGACGTTTTTGCCAATAGAGAATTTGATACGGATCAGTATGTTGCAACCATTGTAGACCCGATTGCTATAAATACCTACGGATCACGGTATCTTTTTACAGATATAAGTACAAATTCAAAAGGATTGACCTTTGAAGCAAATTACATTAAATCACCGAAGCTATCTTTCCAATTTTTCTTACAGCCTGAGCTTTCAAATTATCACTACGATGGTCTCAAGGAGTTTTTAAATCCAGGTCAATATGATTTTATGTACTATGACGATAATCAAATAAATCAAATTGATGACAGTACCATTGAAATAGATCCAGATGCAAATGGCCCTGCACCATCATTTCTTTTATCAAGTGACTACATAAGAGGATTTAACTTTCTATCTCTTAGGTCAAATTTTATTTTGAAATGGGAATACAGACCTGGCTCATCCCTGTTTTTAGTTTGGCAGCAACAGAGAGATAATTTTGAGGTTACGGATAATGATTTGAATCTTAATGATGGATTTGAAAAGTTGATTGATTCACAGTCTGTGAATACGTTCATGGTCAAATTTGCCTACTGGCTTAGTTCATGATTTTGACAACATGGTCAAGTCTTAATTCTTCTAATAGGTCATCGTACCCAATACATCGTCCTTTAAGTGTCGTAGAATCTCCTATGCTTAAATCATCAACCATCGTCGAATCAGGATTACATATTAAACGGTGGTCCATGATAACTAATAGACTATCAAAGCCAGTGACTTTTCCTCTAAATTGTACAACCTGATTAATAAGCTCAGCTCCTTCATTCATCTGAAATCTCCAAAGAAGATCGTGAGAATCAGTTATAAGGGTTGGTTTTATTGACGCATAATCAGGTTTCAACGATTTGGTATAATAAACGAATGCAACCAGCGCTACCAGAGGTAACACCGAACGAAATATTTTCCAATTCATTTCTGCACGCGTCATTTCAATCAAACTTTACATTAACGTAATAACGGGGAGAAATTACACCTCTTTCCCTCTTGCTAACTATATCATGACTGGTATAGCCATAATAACTTTTTATCAGATCGATATATTGATCTAATGTCTTTTCTCTTCTTTTATTTGTCAATTTTGAATGGTTTCCTCTTTGTTCAACAAATATCATAGTGTACTTGTCTTTATCATTTCTATCTTTTCTCATTTTAATAAGGTATATCCTATCATTCTTTAGATTTACACTGTTACCAAAATAATCAATAGGTGCTGCACATTGGAAAAAAAAGAAGATGAATGGTATGAACTTAATTATTGAAACCATTTCTTAGTTTTGATTATACAATAGCTTTTTCATAGCGATACTTTCTAATTAGAATCTATTCAAACTGAAAATAATCGTATGGTTTAAATGGTGTAATAGAGAAAATCTTCCACTTTTTATCAATTTTGCGAAAAGAGTACATAGCTGCTCCTGTATAATAATTCGTATCACTTTTATCAATTCTAGAATACATTGCATTAACAAGCGCAATACCTTCATTCATAAGTTTCACATCCATCCTTTTCCAATCGACATGAGAATGTTTTTTTGGCAACCCCTTGCGCATTTTTTTCAATAACTTTTTTAATTCGCGTACGTTCATTGCTGATTTGATTTCTTCAGAATCATTGTACAAAAAAGGAAAGCAAAAAAAGGTTTCAAGGTTACCATATTTTTGATCTGTGAGATCATAATTATGGTTGACCATGATGTTTAATATTTTATTTTTTTCTAGGTCATTAGATAACAGAATATTGGATAGAATTAGAAGAATAAGACTTATTTCTTTTAAGGACATTATGTTTTCTTAAAATATTTGGAAGTTTTAGCCCCATATATTAATTGAAAAAAAATGGGTTTATATCAAGAAACTATGCAAGAATAAAATATTTATTCAAATTTTAGTTAAAGACCGAATTTGAATTAAAAGGCATTTTCGATTGAAGTTTAATTTAAAGGTAAATAAGACCTTAGTTATTTTATTTTCAATTAATATTATTACTAGCCCATCAGTGCTTGAAGAGTTTTATTATGGAGATGTTGATTATGATGGCTATATCAGCATTAATGATATCTTATACATATTTAATGCAATTGATGATGAATTAAGTCATAACTTTCTGTCCGATTACAATAACGATAATTCGATCAATGTAAATGACATTTATTCGAATATTACATCTATTTTTGGATTAGGTTTATGAAACGTCTACAAACTCTCTTCATAATAATGCTATTCAATGCTTTTCAACCAGGTTGTGTGCACAATTACGAGCCTACAATTAATTCTATTCAGGCAGAACCAAATCCGGCTCAAGTAAATAGTATTGTAAACTTAACATGCAAAGCTAGTGATGACGATGAATCAAGTATGTTGAAAAAAGATATTCTAGACTATGAATGGTCATGTGCATATGGAGAAGTCGTATCGGTTGATCAAGATCATAAGGCAACTTGGATAGCTCCAGACCAACCAGGGGAATATTCCATATCTTGTATTGTAACCGATCGTTTCAATGGGGCGGATATATTTACAATTGACATAACAGTTCAATGAAAGTCATTAAATACTTTTACCTTTTCATCTTGATATTGATCATTGTTTCTGGCTGTGAAATGAAAAATAATCCTGTGGAAATAATTTCCCTGGTGTCAAGTGATTCAATCGCAAAATCTCGAGATACACTAATAATCGTTTGTGATGCTCAGGACGGAGATGGTGATAAATTATCATACGAATGGCAGTCTACCAGCGGTACTATCTTAGCTAATAGAGATTCTGCACTTTGGATAGCACCAAATAAAAGTGGCTATTATCAGGTAACTTGTAAGGTTTTGGACGGCATTGGGTCATCAGATGTAGGGTCCGTAACTATTCAGGTGGTGGGTGGAATTATAAGCGGTACGGTGACAAATGCTGTTAATGGTTTAATAATTCCGGGTACCTTAGTTGTGTTAGATAGCGATTCAACGTTCTCTGATGAAAATGGGCAATACGAATTCTATTTATCATTGGAAAATGGTTCTTATGAAGTACATTCAAGTATTGATTCATTTTGTCCCTATGAAGGTTCTTTTATTATCCCGTATGATTACTCAAGTAGCTCATTTATATATAACTTTTCAATGAGTCCCATTCCAGAGTTTGGAGAAATAAGGATGGTATTAAACTGGGGTGAAAATCCTCGCGACTTGGATTCACATCTCAAGACTCCTCAAATTAATGGGCAAGAATATCATATTATGTATAGCAACAGAGGAAGCAGTGAATCCATTCCCTTTGTTACTTTAGATGTTGATGATACCAATGGGTATGGTCCTGAGACAATTACTATTAAGCAAGCTTATGATGGTACTTATTTGTACTATATATATAAATATTCCTCAATTGGGACATTTTCGGAATCTGGCGCTAGTATCCAAATTTTTAATAGTCCGGATTGTGATGGAGAAAGAATCCAGGTACCAATTGATGGAAGTGGAAGGTATTGGTATGTTTGTGATATCAATGGGGGAGACGGTACCATTAACGTAATTAATAGGGTCCAAAATTCAGAACCTTCCATTTAGTATTAAGTCTTTTTTACTACCACTATTGTAATGTCATCTTGGTTTCTAAGTTCTCCTAACCACGCGGTGCCAAGATCAAGAAGTGCTTGTTTTTGCTCCTCTGCACTATGCTTACCATTTGCTTGCACACAATCCATTACGGCTTCATAGCCAAGCATTTGATTGGAAACATTAGTAGCCTCAGGAAGTCCATCTGAAATAAAAATAAGTGAGTCGCCCTTGTTAAAATCAATTTGTACAAGATCAAAAGTCTCATCCTTTAAACTTCCTAGCGGAAGACCTTCTATGAGGATTTCATCTACTTCACCTGAATCTGCGTGGTAGTGATAGGCAGGAGGCATAGCCGCAGAAGTAAATTCCACTTTATCCTCCCAAAATCGGGCTATGTTAATGGCCATTCTGTTCCATCCTAAATCAATATTTTTAATTACTCTGTTCAGGCGTTCAGTTACATCATTTGGTGGAATAGAGGGGATACCATATAGTCCTGCTTTTGTAATGCTTACCATCATCCCAGCGGTCATTCCATGACCTGTTGCATCTCCAACTACAACGTATAGACTTTCATCATTGTTTTCTGGAAAAAAATCATAGTAATCGCCACCCACCTCGGAAGCTGTTTGAATGGTTGCTGAAATATCTAAGTCTAGTATATCTGGCGTAGTATCAGGTAACATATCCATTTGGAATTGACGAGCCTCTTCCAGTTCCTCTTCTCGGCGTTGCTCCTCCATTGCATGTGCATGTAATCTTCTTTGTCTGCGGATATATCCGAAAATACCAAAGCCTGTTGTTGCAAAATAAACCATATAAGCCCATTTTGTTTCCCACGGTGCTGGATGAATTCTAATTTTCAATGATGCTCCATCATCATTCCATACCTGATCATTATTAGATCCCTTTACTCTAAAAACATAATCACCAGAGGGTAGGTTTGTATAGCTCGCATATCTTCTAGTTCCTGAAAAGTGCCAATAGTCATCATATCCTTCCATCATGTATGCATGCTGATTTCTCAAAGGATTTCTGTAATCAATAGATGTAAAATTGAAAGAGAGATCCTTTTCGTAATAGTATACGTTATATGTTTCTTCACTATTATCAGATTTATGTATCGCAAAAACAGTATCAGTTTTTGAAAACGATTCAATCAAAATAGTTGGCTTATTAGGGTTATCTTTGAGGGTATTAGGATTAAAATAATTTGTTCCAGATAACCCGCCAAAAAATAAAGTTCCATCCTTGGCCTCAGCATGGGAACCTGAATTATATTCTAAGTTTTGAACCCCATCAGCCATTCCAAATTGTCTAAAAGTTTTTTCCTTTGGATCAAACCTTATAATTCCATAATTAGAAGACATCCACATATAACCAGAATTGTCCTCATATATACAATAAAGGTACGAAT
>JAYNUL010000018.1:0-19553 GCA_038281125.1 Fidelibacterota bacterium
TTGTGTTTTTTACCACCTATTTCAATTATCGTAATAAAACGATTAGGCCGTTCAATGAAAATAGCATTTATTAAAGGACCTTCAATTTTCATTCAAATCATCTCATTTAGTTTTTTTATGCCTCGCCAACAAATGAATATTTCTTTGTAAATTTCTTATAATAAATTTATTTAACAATTATGCCTCTAGTACCCTCATACATAAAAAAATTAAAAAGTTATAAGCCCGGCAAACCCATTGAAGAAGTTCAAAGAGAATTAGGTTTAGACGATATAATTAAATTAGCTTCTAATGAAAATCCTCTTGGCCCCTCCCCAAAAGCCTTAAGCGCAATTCAAAATTCAATGATCGAAAGCCACAGATATCCAGATGCATCAGGCTATGAACTAAGGAAAAAGCTCAGCAATAGATTTAATGTAAACATAAATAATGTAGTACTTGGCTCTGGTTCAGAGGGGATAATGTCAACCATAATGCGTACCTTTTTGTTGAATGATGATGAACTAGTTAGTGCTCAAAATTCTTTCATTGGCTTCAGGGTACTTGCAAATGCCTCTGGAAATAAAATTCACTGGGTTCCAATGAAGAATCACCATTATGATCTTGAATCCATGGCAGACAAAATAACCGACTATACAAAAATCGTATATATCGCAAACCCAGATAATCCAATGGGAACGTATATCACCAGGAAAGAGTTTGATGCCTTTTATTCCCATGTGCCAGAAAGAGTACTCATCATTTTAGACGAGGCATACTTTGAATATGCAGAAAGTAGAGAAGATTATCCCGATTCAATGACATATAGATATGATAATGTCATTACACTACGAAGTTTTTCAAAGGCTTATGGCTTGGGTGGCATAAGGATAGGTTATGGTTTTGCTCATGATGAACTAATCAGTAATCTATTGAAAGTAAAGGCCCCATTCGAGCCTTCCGCATTAGCCCAGGTCGCAGGACACGCAGCACTTGACGATAGCGGTTTTTTATCAAAAACAGTTGAAACAAATAAAAGAGGAATGAATTACCTTAGAGAACAATTAGAAATCATAGGAGTAAAATACATTTCCTCCGTTGCAAATTTTATTACCACTATTTGGGATTCAGAGTCAAGGGCAACAGAATTAACAAAAGAATTATTAAAAAAGGGTGTGATTGTCAGACAGCTAAATTCGTTTGGATGGCCAGCGTATATACGTATATCAATAGGTCTTGAGAAAGAGAACTACCGATTCATAAATGCATTGAAGGAAATATTATGACCCAAGCTCCATACTCCATTAAAGGATTTGACCATTGTCAATTTTATGTTGGGAATGCAAAACAAACAGCCTACTTCTATAATAAAACTATGGGTTTTAATACGATCGCTTATTGTGGACTTGAGACAGGGTCAAGAGAGAAGGTAAGTTATGTTTTAAACCAAGGTAAGATTTTTCTAGTTGTTACTTCTCCAATGATAAAAGATACCGAAATAGGTTACCATATTGATCGCCATGGTGATGGTATTAAAGACGTTGCCCTAACAGTTGATGATGCTGAAAGGGCCTGGAAATCTTGTATTGAAAGAGGTGCTAAGAGTGCAATGTCTCCTTTGGAAGTCAAAGATGAAAATGGACAAGCAGTTATGGCATCTATCCATACATTTGGTGATACCATCCATACTTTCATTGAAAGAAGTAACTATAAAGGCTCTTTCTTGCCTGGCTATAATGAATATAATTTAGGTTCAGAAACAGAAACATGCGGACTTGCTCATATAGACCATGTTGTTGGAAATCAACCGGATGGCGAAATGCAAACCATATGCGATTTTTATGAAAAGGTCTTTGGATGGCATAGGTTTTGGACAGTTGATGATAAAGATATAAATACGGAATATTCTTCACTACGTTCAATTGTAATGGCCAATGATAACGAAATAGTAAAAATACCAATTAATGAACCAGCGGATGGCTTGAGAAAATCTCAAATACAAGAATTCATAGATTATTATGAAACTGCAGGCATACAGCACCTAGCTTTATCTACCAAAGATATAGTTCAATCAGTTGAAAAAATGAAAAAGAATGGCGTCGAGTTTTTACCTACACCAGATTCATATTATGATAGTTTAATTGAAAGAGTTGGGGAAATTGACGAAGACATTGAGACCTTAAAAAGTCTTGGAATTTTGGTTGACCGTGATGAAAATGGTTATATGCTGCAGATATTCACAAAACCATTACAAGATAGACCGACTCTTTTTTTCGAAATCATTCAGAGGAAAGGATCAAACAGTTTTGGAAAAGGTAACTTTAAAGCATTATTTGAATCAATAGAAAGAGAGCAAGAAAAAAGAGGTAACCTATAAATGAAGTTTGCATCTTATCGGTATAATCAAAATGAAAAACCACGGTTTGGATTTAAGAGAAACAAGTACATTATCGATGTAGTAAAATGTGCGAACTGGTTGAATAAAAAAAATGGTAATGCAAAATTTTTAGATATTCCCGCAACTTTAAAGGGGTGTCTAAAAAATTGGAGTATTAATTTTGAGTTGTTAAAAACGCTTGATGGTCTTGTCACAAATGAGGATATCATAGAGGCCAGCAAAATTGATAACCCCATAGCTAACTTAGAGTCAGATTTAGAATTGTTGGCTCCGGTCCCAAACCCTCAATCATTTAGGGATTTCTATGCATTTGAGCAGCACGTCCGTTCAGCTAGAAAATTACGAGGGCTTGACATGCACCCTGATTGGTTTAAGATACCCATATTTTATTTTTCAAACTCTGTTGCCTTATTTGGCCACAGAGAAAAGATCAATTATCCGAGCGGTACAAACGAACTTGATTTTGAATTAGAGTTTGCAGTTATTCTTTCTGATGGTGGAACAAATATTTCTTCAGAATCTGCAACAGATTATATTGCAGGCTATACTATTTGTAATGACTGGTCAGCCAGAGATTTACAAAGAGAAGAAATGGCAATGAATCTTGGCCCAGCAAAAGGTAAAGATTTTGCAACTAGCTTTGGCCCATATATGGTCACCCCGGACGAACTCGAGACTGCTTGGGGAGATGATGGTAAATTACATCTTAGAATGACTTGTCATGTGAATGATATACTTATTTCAGATGGGAATACCAATGACCTATACCACCCATTTGAAAAAATGATTGAGCGAGCGTCAATGAACACCAAGCTACTACCTGGGGACTATCTTGGTTCAGGTACCGTAGGCACAGGGTGTATTCTTGAATTAAGACCAGAAAATACCAATGGATGGATAAAAAAAGGCGACATTGTGAGATTAGAAGTAGAACGACTTGGTGTTTTAGAAAACAAAATAGTGTAATCAGTTATGCCTTTTTATCAAAAACGAGGTGAGATCCCTACCAAACGGCATATTCAATTCAGAAATAATGAAAATAAATTACTTTGGGAAGAGCTTATTAGCAGAGAGGGGTTTAGTAATATTTATTCTAATGTTTATCATAAAAACCCTCCAACCTCAATTGAGGAATTGGGTGAATTTTCAGAAATTAAATTAATGACTGGCGATGATAAACATAGCCATAGACACATACTTACTTCTAAGATCAAATCAGGCGGTGATTGTATCACCTCCAGAGTACCTCTTTTATTTAATGATGACTTAATAATCTCTAAAGCACATTTTGAGAGTTCAATGGATTTACCATACAAAAATGGTTGCGCTGATGAAGTCTTATTCATTCATGAGGGTGTCGGAACACTTCATTCAAATTTTGGCAATATTGATCTTAAAGCAGGTGATTATTTAGTTATTCCAAGAGGTGTGATTTGGGAGATACACGTTGATACTAATATGAAAGTTCTTGTAATTGAATCTTCTACCCCAGTTGAAACTCCAGAACGATATCGAAATAAATTTGGACAATTATTAGAACATTCACCATTCTCAGAACGCGATATAACCACCCCAACATTCATTGAGCCTTTGAAGGATAGGTCGACGGATGTTCAGGTTAGACTAAAAAATGGTATCCAAACATTTAAGTATAAACACCATCCGTTTGATATTGTTGGGTGGGATGGATTTTTCTTTCCTTATACTTTCAATATCAATGATTTTATGCCTATCACAGGAAAAGTTCATCAGCCCCCTCCTGTTCATCAAACCTTTCAGAGCAAAGGGTTTGTAATATGCTCTTTTGTGCCAAGATTATTTGACTACCATCCTGAGGCGATACCAGCGCCATATGCGCACAGCAACGTTGATTCAGATGAAATCATATACTATGCTGAGGGAGAATTCATGAGTAGAAAAGGTATTGAAAGAGAATCTATTACCTACCACCCTATGGGCCTACCTCATGGCCCACAACCTGGAAAGATAGAAGAATCTATCGGGGTAAAACAAACAAATGAACTAGCTGTAATGATTGATTCCTTTAAAGGGCTAAGTGTAACAAAACATGCAATGAGTATTAATGATGAAGATTATCCATTTTCCTGGATTAAAAAATGAAAGTTGATCCTTCTAAGATATCTTTTGCTGACACACACAAGCTGATGATTGGGTCAATTGTTCCTAGGCCAATAGCATTCGTATCCACGATATCAAAAGAAGGAAAAAATAATATTGCCCCTTTTTCATACTTTAATGGAGTCTGTTCAAAACCGCCCACAATCATGTTTGCACCAGCAAGACGTGGCTGGGATGGTAAGGAAAAAGATACTCTTACCAATATTAGAGATAATAACCAGTTTGTAGTAAACATGGTATCAGAAAGTTTTGCAGAAAAGATGGTGATGTGCTCTACTGATTTTGACTCAAATGTGGATGAATTCGAGATCTCTGGATTGAATCCAATAGCCTCTGATAGGATCAATCCACCTAGATTGCTTGAATCGAAAGTGAGTTTTGAGTGTGAACTAAATCAAATTGTTGAAATAGGAAACAGTGACGCGGGGAGTGGATTCATTGTTATCGGAACCGTTTTGTTATTTCATATAGATGATGAAGTTTATGAAAATGGTCATATTTTATTAGACAAGCTTGAACCAATTGGAAGACTAGCCGGGAATAAGTATACTCGACCAAATGATGTATTTGAAATTTCTCGTAAGATTAAACCAGAATAATTTTATATCTCAAGGTCAATTAATTTTTCCTTATCTGATTTGATGATCTTTGTTACTTTTTTTGATTTAAGAGTAAAAATTTTCCCTTTGGGGACCATGAACGTCAAATGGTCATTTGCATCGCAAGTCTCATTTTTACTAAACCCTTGTTTAGTAAAATTATTTTCACCGTAGATAACAACTTTTACCTGTTGCCTATTACCCGATGAATCCAATGCCCTAACACGAATGGGCACAAACTGATTATCTGCAAGACTACTTTTGTATCTACTGGTAACATCTATCGCATTGTATTCTTTTACACCTGGCAACCAGTCCATTGGAAAGTAGATATCTGTATGTTCCCAGGTAGCTGCAAAAATTCCATATTTGTCACTTCCTTTCTCAGCTTTAATGGCAAGATCTTCGAACCACGATTCATTAAGTCTGTCTTCAGTTGGTTCTGCTGCTCCTGTAAAATGCCATTCTCCATCCCATATTTCGACCCAAGAGTGGTTACCCGAGTTGTTGTACCATGATGGTGTGCCTACAAAACGAGCTGGAATTCCAACACTACGGCATACGTCTATGAGTAGTATACTCAAACCGGTACAAGAAGCCATCCCCGCATTGATACTTTCATATGGCGACTGGTCAGCCTTTGGTCGCTTTGTAGAATAAATAACGCCTAACTCATCAAAGATTTTTTGATTAAGGAGAGCAACCGCATCGTATGCCGATTGCATATCTTTTACCATTGGATAAAATTTATTAAAAAAGTCAAGACGCCAGCTCTCTACAGTTTCATTTAAATTGGCATATGGAAGCACGTAACTAAAAAATAAATCCTCGGAAAGCTCTTGACCCCATTTAGTATTTTCCCTTGCCTGATGGGCAATGTTAGAGTTTAATAAAAGAAATTCAGCTTTTACATTCTGAAGATCTTTTGTCGGCATATGTGTAATAAGCCACTGCATGCCTTTAGACTGATCTAGAGGAACTGATGACATAGCTTTTTTTATCTCTAAGCTGTTGTCCCCTGCAATTTGTAGTGATTGATTTAAATCTCTACCAATTATTAAAGTGAGAAACAAAAAAGTACATAATTTATTCATATGGCATATTATTTTGTGTAGCACAGAGTACAAAAACAATTGATAAACTTCCAATTAAAAAGTTTTATAGGTTTCATCATGAAAACTGATATAAAAACGAAGATATATAGTGCACAATGTATTGGCAATGTTGAGCCGATTGAATATATGACCCCATATCCATCCATGCGATCTTTGATAGAAGGTCAGACAATTAAATTTTCTGATCAAATAATGGATGAGATTTCTAATATTACCAACCAGGACTTCTTTGACCTTGTAATGCAAACAAGTAACTGGTTACAAAGTATAGGAATAGAACCAAAACAAAGGGTTATCGTACCCGAGCTTGAACACCTCGAATGTCAGATATTGCTTTTTGGTATTTGGAACATGGGTTGCTCTGCAGTTTTTACTCAGGGTCAAAGTATCGGAAAAATAGAAAAAAGGATTGTTGATGCCCAGACCGTTAGATTAAATGAAAGTTTATTTGACACTATAAAAACATATTCAAACAAGTTTTTAGCTAAACATAAGCCTCTACTGGGTGATGAAGCGGTCCTATCATTTGAAAAAGAATCTGGAATACGATTATCTCATTACAATCTTTTAATCAATGTCAATGGCATCCAGAAAGCAATCGGATTAAAAGGTAGGACAAGGTTCCATTGCGACCTGAGAACAGGCTCAATTTGTTGGATCATTTTTCAAGCGATTCTTCCCGTACACTGTGGATTAATATATAATAATATAAACCCTGAACTTACTATTGGAGAATCAGGGAAAGATTATAACCTAAGACACGACCTAAATAATCTAAGCAGTTTTTCTAGCAATGATATTGCAATATGTATAGAAAATACGGCAGCATTATCCATCAATGGAGGACCAATCCATCTATCAGATTATGATATGTTAAATGATGGCATTAGGATAAGGGGCCATTCTGTGATGATGGGTTATCTTGATGATGAAATCAATGAAGTTGCTTTTGAAAATGGTGGGTTGAAGGTTCCTTTTTAGTCGATGTCCGATAAGACCTGAGCAGCATGCTCTTTTGGCTTAACTTTTTCATAAGCCTTTTCAATGATTCCTTCTTCATCAATTAAATATGAAACACGATAGATTCCTTCATACTCTCTGCCCATAAACTTTTTTAATCCAAAAGCGTTATATGATCTTATAGTCTCCTTCTCCGGGTCAGAGAGTAAAGAAAAAGGGAATTCTTGTTTTGAGCAAAAGTTCTTTTGAGCTTTTACGGAATCTGCACTCATTCCAATGATCTCAGTGTTCTTTTTTTGAAAATTTTTATACTCATCACGGAGCATTTGTCCTTCAGTTGTTCATCCACCAGTGCTGGCTTTTGGATAAAACCATAACAATACTTTTTGACCTTTAAAATTGCTTAGGCTGACTGGGTTACCATCTTGATCGTCTAGGGTAAAATCAGGGGCCTTACTTCCTACTTCTAACATATACTTCTCCGTTGCTTTATAAATTTATTTCGGACCATTTCATCCGATCATCATTCGACTTTAACATATCATATACTGCAGAAATTCCCTCTTTCTGGCCCTTCCAAACAAGTGTTTTGCAAGCTAAATCAAATTCAACCCATTTGAAGTCACAATGCTCTTCTGAAATAGCAACATTACTATCTAGAACCTCAATACCGAAAACAGGAACAAGATTGATCCTATCTCCATTAGCTTCATAAAATTTACTTACATGATCAGCCACAAAGATTTTATAAGGAGTAAAACCAGTTTCCTCCATTAATTCTCGGATTGCAGCTTCAATCGCTGACTCATTTTTTTCGATTTTCCCAGCAACGCCCTGCCACAAGTGTTCATATATTTTTGTTTTCGCACGTTTTAATAAAAGAAACTTGACGCCGTTTTTTGTTCTGCGAAATACATAAGCATCTATTACTCTTACCATTATCTTTGGCATCACATCCCCTTCATTTGTTTCATTTTTGATAACATTGAATCAGACCAATCACCGAAACTTTTTTCATTAATTTTTCTTCTTATTTCTGCCATGAGATCATTATAAAAAGTGAGATTCATAGTCGATGCTATCCTAAGCCCTAAAATTTCATTAATATTAAAAAGATGTCTTACATATGACTTTGAAAATGTAGACCCCCACTCATGGGAACTACAATCATCAAGTGCAGAGTAATCATCTTTATATTTTTCATTTTTAATATTTAAAACACCATTCCATGTAAATATGTGACCATTCCTTCCATTTCTGGTAGGCATTACACAGTCAAACATATCAACCCCTCTCTGGACTGATTTAATTAGATCAGTTGGTTTCCCTACCCCCATTAGATATCGCGGTTGATTTTTAGGTAATAAGGTGTCACAATATTCTATGGTATCCATCATTGCATTTTTTTCCTCTCCGACAGCTAGCCCTCCAATAGCCATGCCACATGATGAATATTCAATAAGTTGTTCAGCACTTATTTTTCTAAGTTGCAAGTCTGTTGCTCCCTGGACTATAGGGAAAACAACCTGTTCATGATCATAATATTTTGGGTTTTTTTCCAGCCAGTCTGAACATCGAACCATCCAATCAGTAGTTCTTTCAACAGATTTTTTTATAGTAGAATGATCAGAGTCTCCTGAAGGGCAATCATCAAAAGCCATGATAATATCCGAACCAAGTTTTCTTTGAATTTCCATTGAACTTTCAGGTGTAAACATATGCCTGCTACCATCTAAATGAGATTGAAATTCAACCCCATTATTTGATATTTTATTTAATCTGGAAAGTGAAAAAACCTGAAAGCCTCCGCTATCAGTTAATATAGGACGATCCCAGGATATGAATTTATGTAGCCCTCCAGCTTTTTTTACGATTTCAGTTCCTGGTCTCAGATAAAGGTGATAGGTGTTACCAAGTATAATTTCAAAGCCTATCTTTTTTAGCTCGTTAGGCTCCATTGTTTTTACCGCGCCAATGGTACCAACAGGCATAAACACAGGGGTATTAATACTACCATGGCCTGTTTCAAGTACACCAGTACGTGCACTATATTTTGAAGAATTGTTTTTTAGTGTGAATTTCAAATAGACTCAGAACAAGATTTGGAATGCCTCTTTGACATAACCGATTGGTTTCAAATCAATCTCTAATTTTAATTTATCAATGCTTTTTTTAAGATTTGAGGATGGTATAATTGCCACCTTAAATCCAAGAGATTGGGCTTCAGCTAATCGATGTTCAATGCGATTGATCGATCTTACCTCACCCGCGAGTCCTACTTCACCACAAAGCACTGTGCTCTTATTTACAGGTTTATCCATTGTGCTGGATGCAATAGAAGAAATAATTGAAAGATCTAAGGCAGGGTCATCAACCTTCAGACCTCCTACTAGATTTACGAATACATCTTTTGACCCCATTGCAAGTCCCATTCTCTTTTCAAGAACTGCAATTAACATACCTAATCGTTTGTAGTCAAAACCATTAGCATTGCGCTGGGGTGTACCATAATTCGCATTTGAGACTAATGCCTGTACCTCAACTAAAATTGGTCTAGTACCCTCAAGCGATGGGAAAATAGTTGTACCTGCAACATCAAAACTGCGTTCAGCTAGGAACATTTCAGAAGGATTTTTGATTTCCTCCAAACCAGTCTCATTCATTTGAAATATCCCTACTTCATGAGTAGCTCCAAATCGGTTCTTTGCTGATCTCAGCATTCTATGATCATAGCGGTCGTCTCCCTCCATATATAAAACGGTGTCTACCATATGCTCGAGCATTTTAGGTCCTGCAATGGTTCCTTCTTTTGTAACATGCCCAACAATAAAAATCGCAATATTTTTATGTTTTGCTGTCTCTAAAAGTCTTTGACCACAATCACGTATTTGACTTGGTGAACCTGGTAAGGAATCCAAATCTGAATTCATTATAGTTTGAATAGAATCTACTATTAGGATATGTGGTTGAATACGATCCAAATGATTGAGTATACCATCTAATTCATTTTCTCCTGAAAAGAATAGGTTTTCAGGATTAATTCTTAATCTTTTTGCTCGTAATGCAACCTGTTCCTCACTCTCCTCTGCAGATATATATAATGCTTTTTTTTCTAAACCAGAACATATATGCAAGGCAAGAGTTGACTTACCTACACCTGGATTCCCACCTAGCAGAATAAGTGAACCAGATAACAGACCACCGCCTAAGACTCTGTCAACTTCATTCAACCCAGTACTAAATCTTTCACCTGGATCTTTATCTAAAATATCATTTAAAGACTTAGATTCTCTTTCAGGTATAGTTCTTTTACCTTTAGCTCTAATTTTAAATTCCGATAGGGTACCCCATTCTTTACAAGAGGGACATTGTCCATTCCACTTAGGAAAATCATCTCCGCATGCAGAACATAGAAAAGCTGTTTTTGTTTTAGCCATGATGGGTATAGAAATTGTCCATCAAGTAGTAGTGCATCAAGAAGGATTTACCAATCGGGGCCAAGGGAAAAGTACCATTGCGGTTTTGAATAACCACTATCATTCCTATCCCAGGCCATTTCAATTTTTAATAAAAAATATCCTAAGTTGATTTTAGTTCCCAGACCCGCAGTTGACACCCATGGTGAATAATTGCCCGATACATTATTGCCATATCTATCTGGCCACTTATTGGTGGAAAACTCATTACTGCTATCCCACGCTGCTCCAACATCTAGAAATGCATGACCACGTATATTGCCAAAAATCATTTTCAATGGAAAACCTAACGCCAAATAATTTATAAAAGGAAAACGAACCTCAATGTTAAAGAGGGACGTTGTATTCCCGAAACGTTCTGCAAAACGTGCTCCTCTCAAAGGCCAAGCATACTCTGTAAAGTAGATATCGTGTATTAAAGTTGCGTTTGATGTATCTAATATAACATCTCTAAAAATATTATCATCCTCAATACCATTTGTCTCTCCGCCTCCAGTTAGAAGATATGGTACCCCTCCTAAAAAGAATTTTTGTTTGTTGGGTCCTAAGCTTTTTCCAAAATACCCTCGAACTGCGATGGTGTAGTCTCTTCCCAAGCGCCAATATTTTCTTAAGTCTGATTTAATAGTTTGAAATTTTATCTGATTCGAACCATAACCTGGATTAACCGTTAATGTAGAGTTTTGTCTGAACCCATCGACCGGTCCGGTAAATCCAAAAACTGAATTATCATAGATGTAACTAACCCTTGGTAAAACTGTAGAATAGGTTGATGAATATGTAGTAAAGTACTGAACCTGATTAAAATCGTTATATGCCTGCTCCAAAATTGAATAGTTTATATTATGCCAGGAAAGTCCATAGTCTAACCTTTGATATCTGCTAAATGGCTGGGAAACAGTTCCCTGAATACCATAGTGTCTCAAACGAGCTAAACTCCAGTAGTCAGCTTGGAAAAAGTTCGCATTTTGAAATGCTGTAAAATAATAATCTATTTTGTTCTTTAAATATCCATATTGGAAGAAGTAGTCACTATTCTCAAGCGTCAATACCATTTCAGTACCAAATGCAATTTGGTGATCTCCTAATATATCGCTGAAAGCAAAATATGTCATCCCGCTAGTACCAAAAACATTACTAATCTGCAGGTTACCACTAACAAGATCTAAAGTGAATCTTGTTTTGTAAGCTTTTGATATGTACTGTCCATCTACTTTTGATGAATCTATTGAAACAAGCTCTTCAGCAACAATGCTCTCAGAGCTCGTAGAATTAAAGTGCTCATATCCCTTTGCAAAAACGTGATCAGAGTAATTGTTGGACTCTTCTATAATACTCATCATATTTGATTTGTGTTTGCGAAGATCGGCGATTGACTCGTTTTCTGTTTTTCTATTTAAAATGAATTGCGTTGGGTTTACTATTTGTTTTTTTAGTGTCAATGGATTTGCCATACTATATAGATCCCATCCTATGCCAGAATAACCCGCAAAAATTAGTAGCCTGTCATCGCCGCTAATGGTAGGTTGCTGTAGTCCAGTTAATACGTTGGTTACTGAAATAGGCTCAGAGTTTTCGCTCTCCGAAATAGGGTGCCTATATAGGTTCCAAACTCCATTATGGTCCGAGGTATAAAAAATATTATCACTAGTTTTTGACCAAACCGGATGGGACTCATTATGATTACTATTTGTTAGTCTATCAATTATTTTGGTTTCAACATTAACAGAATATATATCTGTCTGACTGTAATCATGTTCATACATGAAACCATCATATTCCCCGGATATATTATTACCTCTGTCCGAAACAAATGCAATATTCTTACCATCGCCACTCCATGTGGGGTAAGCATCTGAGAAAATATCATCTGTTATTTTTTTGGAGATTTGGCTATTTAAATCAAATATATAAATATCACTGGAATTTCCAGATTGTCCAACATAAGCAATTTCGTTACCTAATGGACTCCAAGATGCTGAAAAAACACCTTCAATATCTAATTCATACTTTTCACCTTTACCAGTTTCAACTTCTACAACATGAAGGACGTCCCCTTTTCCTGCTTTTGCGGCAAAGACAATTTTCTTGCTATCAGGCGACCATGATAAACCTGGCTGAAGCCACTTTAATTCCTCGAAATCAACACCTCTATTACCCTTAATTAACTTTTTGATTTTTTCTCCTGTCATTGCATCTAAGATATTTATATCGAAATACCCATTTTGATCCGAGAGCACTGCAACCATGCTACCATCAGGAGAAAGGGAAGGGCTCACATTGTAAAAATTATTTTGTTTTTTATGGTCTGTTAACTTCTCTGACATATCTTCAAGAGGATCTCTATCCTTAAAATCTGGCCAGTATTCTTTCTTTAAATATTTGTGCCATTTCTCTGTCAAATCTTTGTAGTTCATACCAAGAGCACTTTCATACCCCTTTTCTGCATTTTGGGTTCTTTTCATTGACCTGAAAACATCACCAATCTTCTCTCTACCATATTTTCCAGCAATAAAACGCCAAAGCGATTGCCCTCCTTTGTAGGCCATGAAATAGTTCAATTCTTGGACCGAAGGTATTCTTTCATGCACGGCAATATCCCTTATTACCATATCAGCTTTTGTATCCCAATTTGAACTAAGATATTCTGCTAGACCTTCATTGGACCATATTGGGACCCTTATCTTGGTTCTACTGGATACAACATTTTGCATCCTTCCCCCGTAAACCATGTCATTAATCACCGCATGCACTAACTCATGATGTATTACATGGCGAAACTGTTCGTAGTTTCCTTCAAATGGGAATACGACTCTGTTTTTAAATAATTCTGTTACTCCTCCAATGCCTTCCCTCATATATGTGCCCACGACATTTGTTTGTTGGAACTCATTGTGTGAATTATAGACCATGATTGAAACCCTACGCTTAAGGTCCCATCTTAAATGGATTGATATTTGTTCATAGGATTCTTCAGCAACTTCCGCTGCAAATTCAGCTAAGCTCTGTTGGTCACCATAATAATAGATATCGAAGTGAGGAGTTTGAATGTAGTTCCAATCAAAGTCTCTATATTGGACTTTATTTTGTCCAAATGATTGCCCATTGACAAAAGTAATAAATAGAAGGATACTAAAGATGTGTTTCATTTTCATTTTAAAATACGTCCCCACCTATCTGGGGTTCCCCAATACTAGGTAATTTTCCTAAAATAAGTCAACTATTGAAGACTACAGAAGTGTTTATGCTCACAATTAAAATTTAAGTATTCATGCGAAAGTAGATGCTGTTTTGATAACCAAAAAAAAAATAATAATATGTACAATACACAGTTAATTTTCGACCTTTATGAATACACCCGTCTATTTTATTTCAGACATACACTTGAAGTTGACCCTTGATGAAGGGGAAAAAAAACGTAGAGATAAACTTTATCGTCTCTTTGAAAAAATAGCTGATTCAGGGGGAACCTGTTTTTTCATGGGAGATCTTTTTGATTTTTATTTCGAATATCCAGATCTAATTCCTAAATCATATTTTGACTTTTTTGAACAAACAAGATTTCTTAAAAGTAAAGGTGTGTCACTGTACTTTCTTGCAGGAAATCATGACTATTGGGTTGGAGATCACATTAAAGATGAAATAATGGACAAAGTATACCTCGATTCCAAGCAGATTGAAATTAATGGAAAGAAATTCTATCTTACCCATGGTGATGGCCTGTTGAGCTGGGACCATGGATATAGAATATTAAAAAAGGTAATTCGATCAAAAATTTTTATTTGGTTATTCCACTGGGTTCATCCTACAATTGGATACAGGATTGCTCGTTTCATTTCGAGGAGTGGAGAAGAAGACATGCATTCAGCAGATTTTAATAAAGACGTTCGTATTGAACTACAACAAGCCGCAAGAAGCCACTTTGATAGAGGTTGTGATTTTATGATTTCTGGACACTATCATCTTGGTGAAATATTTACTGTTGGAAAAGGTAAGTTGGCAGTACTGGGTGACTGGTTTCATAAACCATCTTACGCGGTGTTTGATGGAAATGATCTCAAATTAGTTGAATGGGAGAATAATGGGTAGACAATTAAGCATTCTATTCTTATCGGTCTTTATGCTTCAGAGTTGCTCCACAATCAAAGGCCTATTCGGGAAAAAGTCGATTGGCGATCCAAATGACCCAGATTTTTTAAACAAAGTACAAGAGTTAAAGAGTGCATATCGAGGTGGTAACATTCGTGCTTTAGATGAGTTAATTGAAGTATATCAAGATTCAGATCTTCATGTAAAACTACGCGTAGCAGCTGGAAAAACATTAGCGCAAACTCAGCACCCTAGAGCCTTGCACGCGATATCTGAAATGGTTGCGACAACGACTGCTGTTGACTATACTCTTCTGAATGAATCCATAAGCATGCTAGGAATGTTCAGTGAAAACCCAAAAGCTGCTAATGCATTGGTAAGATCAATGCGTAAAATGGAAAAGAGGACAAATGAAGTCCATATCGCTTTGGTTAAGAGCCTGAATCGAGTGAGAACTAAAGATCAAATCCTTGCACTTTTAGATCTTTACGAGGTTGCGAAAAGCAACATGGCAAGAACTGAACGTCTTTTAACAGAGACAATGGGGGCAATTGGGAGCGACCAGGTTGTACCTGTACTGACATCGGTAGCAAGAGATCCTAAAATCAATATTGGAATCCGAAATAAAGCCGTAGAAATATTAGGCAAAAAGAATCCTAATGATGTTGCTATAGCCTTTGCAGAGCTTCTAGGTGACCCAAACACAAACCTCGAGGTGCGTGAGTTTGCTCTCAATACCATGAAGGGAGTAAAAGAGGAGAACTTAGTTTTGGCACTTCTCAATACATATAATATGGGAAAGACACAGTATTATAGTTTATTGAATACAATGTTGGCAGCTCTTGGGGAGTTTGACGATCCAGAAGTAAAGAAAGCAGTCATTGAAATAGCGCATAGCAACGACTATCCCGTTGATATAAGAAAGAAGGCAATAGACAACCTCGCAGCGTTCAATGATCCTTCGGTTGTTGATGGACTTTTACCAATGTTAGAAGAAAAAGAAAATTATATTTATTATGACAATATCATAAATATGGTATATGCACTGGGCGAAGAAAAGAAAAATGCTGAATCAGTAAGGCGAATGGCATTTAAGGCTCATTTTTCAAGGAGGGAGCATGATTAGGCTAGTGCCTTTAACACTTTTAATTGGTCTATTGTTTGCTGTGGATAAAAAGGGAAAGGAGAAAACACAGTTTGATGTTACCGGGATTGTAATTGGAGAAAGTGGAGAAGGATTAAAAAAAGTTAAGCTAACTATTTTTAATGACCTTGGCGAAAAAGTTGAATCAGGTAAAACCAAAAAAAGTGGAGAATTTAAATTTAAAAAAATGAAGGCTGGAGATTACAGAATAGTTTGTGAACACAAAGAAGAGGGAGAAGTATCAGTCGATTTTTCAATCACGAGAAAAGATGTTGACCTTAAAATCGAATTTCAATCAGAGTTATTAAATGAATCTCCAATAGTAGATGACTTGAATGAGGTTGCTGTTCCGCTTGTGCCTTTACCCCAACAAAAGGAACAAAAAAGTAACCAACAATTAAAGTTTGATGAACTATTCTTTGAATATGAATCTAATCTCAAAGCTTTAGAGATTGAGGTCGATTCTTTGAAAAGTGTGGTTAAAGGTTATGAGAAAGGGCAAAGCATGCCAAATATTAGCCGGGAAATTTTAGACCTTATTAAAATCCCAGAAACTCAAAGCAGAATTGAACTACAAAATGGAACAGTAGTATCTGGGGAGATTTTACAGGAATCAGATTCTACACTAACTCTTAATACGCGAATTGGAAAACTGGTTTTAAAAAAGGAAATGGTTGTGCGAATGGATGAATTACAAAAACCCGGGCCAAAAGTTGTATTTTTAGGTGACCCATTCATTGATTATTATCCTGATAAACAAATATTTTCTGGAAGAGTACAAAACATCGGCCAGATAAGAGCTGACTTTGTTCGAGTAATTGGCAATCTTTTTGACCAAACAACTCAAAATACTGGCATGGACTCTGTTTTTATTAAAGGTAGCAGAGTAGTCTATGAGTCAAATGTCGTGGCTGATACTGCCCTGGAACCTGGACAAACCGCATCATACGTACTAACAGTTCCAATTAAGAAAGGCCAAAAAACTGAATATCATACAATGGATGTACATTGGAATGAAACAAAATGAAAAAGTTAATAGCTAGCTTCATTCTGATTTCATTTTTATTCCCCCACGGTGGAAGAAATGACCGCAAAATAGAGTTCCCTGATCTTCCGGGTTTGAAAACACTAGTTTGTGATCTGCACATGCACACAGTTTTTTCCGATGGAAGTGTCTGGCCAAATATACGTGTTATGGAAGCAAATAAAGATGGACTTGATGTCATAGCAACTACTGAACATTTAGAATATCAATCATGGATTAGCGATATACCTCATCCAGACAGAAATAGATCTTATGAGCTTGCAAAAGGCTTTGCAGGTGAGTCAGGTTTGTTAGTCATAAATGGTTCTGAAATTACTAGAGATATGCCTCCTGGTCATGCAAATGCAATTTTCATCAAAGACGCAAATAAATTGATTACAGATGATCCTATTGAATCTTTTCTTGAAGCAAAGAAACAGGACGCATTTATTTTTTGGAACCACCCTCATTGGGCAAGTCAATCTCCAGATGCTAGTGTTCCCTTAGATCAGTTGCATATAGAAATGATAAACAACAAGCTCATTCAAGGAATTGAAGTTGTCAATGATACAACATATTCAAACGAAGCATTTCAACTGGCCTTAGATTACGACCTAACTATTTTAGGTACTTCTGACATACATGATATTGTTGATTGGCAATATAGAATCCCCTCTGGAGGTCACCGCCCAGTTACCCTCGTGTTTGCTAGAGAAAAAAATGAAAAAGCTCTGAAAAAAGCTCTTTTAAATGGTCAAACAGTAGTTTGGTATGATAAAAAATTAATAGGTAAGTCAGACCACCTACTTCCACTTATAAACAGTAGCCTAAAAATTGAATCTGCATACTACATAAACGCAACGACGATTGCTCATGTAGTAATTTCAAATAATTCTGATGCGCCATACACAATGAGAAATCAAAGCGAATATGATTTTTATAATGCAACCAACCTTATCACAATCCCCGCCCATGGATCCACAATAATTGATGTAAGAACCTTAACTAAAAAGAGAAAATTTGAACTTCAGTTTGAGGTGCTAAACGCACTAGTCAAACCTGATACCCATCCATTGTTTAGAATCGTTGTAAGACCAAAGCAATAAATTAGAGCAGCGCATTATAATTACATTTTCATTGCCCCCAGATAAAATAGCTTATTTGCCCCAATGATACGACTAGCAACATTACAAGTACTGATTACTAGCATTTTACTTTCAAACAATAATCATCCTATCATACTGGTACATGGATTTCTTGGATGGGGAAAAGAGGAAGTTGGTGATAAAAGTTATTGGGGTGGAGAGAATGATATTGAAAAATACTTGAATGATAGAGGGTTCCAGGTCTACTCTGTATCTCTCGGACCAGTATCTTCAACCTATGACTGCGCTATTGAAACATTTTATCAGATTAAAGGAGGCCAAGTAGACTACGGGCAGGAACACTCAGAAAAGTATAAAATAATCAGAAAACCAGAAGGAAAAATTTATAAAGGTTTATACCCCGAATGGGACGAGGAGAACCCTGTGCATCTTATTGGTTACAGTTTTGGTGGATTAACAAATCGTATGCTGCTTCACCTCTTAAACTCAACTTTCTTAAAATCTGAAGATGGTGAATTGGAGGAAAGCTATTTGCTTGGAAATTCATTGAGAAATTGGATAAAATCAATTACGACTATGTCTACACCTCATAATGGCTCTACCCTGTCAGACATCGTGATTAAATCTTTGCCATTTACTGATAACTTACTACCAATCGCCAATCTAATAAGTAGTGATTATTATGATTTTGATCTCGATCATTGGAACCTGTCAAAAAGTGAAGATGAATCTTTTCGCGAGTACCTTTCAAGGCTAACTAGTCATCCTGCTTGGGGAACCCAAAATAGTATAGCATGGGATTCAAGCATAAAAGGCGCAATGGAACTAAATAATATTCTAGTTATTGATCCAGATGTATATTATTTCTCATCAAGTACGGTTGCGAGTATTTTAGATACATCAACAGGAAAGCATAAGCCTGCAGAATATATTAGCATGATGAGCTATCCCTGGTCATGGCTTATAGGAAGAACAAAGGTTGAAATGGGTAACGGACAAAAAACAAATGAAGACTGGTTTGAAAATGATGGTACCGTCAATACTATATCCATGGCAAGACCCTTTACAGGGAAACATGGACCTGAGCCAATGAAAAAGTTATCCGTTAACTTCATTGAACCAGGAGTATGGCAACACATAGGGAAGTTTAATTTCGACCATAAGGCCTTCGTAGGTCATTTCTTGGAGAACCCCAAAAAGGTTAATGAAATGATGAATATCTTTGAAAAGCATGCTCGAATACTTTACTCGATTCCATAATTAGCTCCTATTATACACAAATTCATCCTATTTTTAAGGAATGAGCAAAGAAAATAATTTTAGCTTTAGTCAATTAAAAACTATACCAAACATGTTAAGTGTAAGCAGGTTGTTGTTAATTCCTGCATTAGCTATTCCAAGTTTTTTAATGGCTGACGAGTCGCAAGCGCGGCATGTTTTTCTAGTAATGTTTATAATAATTGGAGTGACTGACAAGCTTGATGGAACAATAGCAAGGTATTTGAATCAAACAAGTCATTTAGG
>JAYNUL010000019.1:0-19154 GCA_038281125.1 Fidelibacterota bacterium
TCTCTATTATAAATATAATCCACCATTAGTCTTCCTACCTGCCCAAGACTCTCTGCGCTGCAGTTTTCAGGAAGGTCATCCATTGTATGCCAAAAATTGGCATACGAATTTGGGTATTTGAAATCAATAAGGTCGATAGCTGGAATTCCAGCATATTGATAAAGTGGAACGTGGTCGTCATAGATTGCATTTTGAGGAGTGATATCAAATGCGTCCAATCCCATTTCATCAGCGCGATTCCAAAGATATCGTACTAAATCAGGATGGTATTCAAGAGAGTATTTTTCAACAGGGAGATGTAATTGTTTGTCTGCAACCATATCAAGATTAATTGCCTCTTTGGGTTTTGGTATTGGCAGATTTTTTGCAAAAAATCTTGACCCTTGACAAAAAGTTTCAACCTCTCCGGGAATGCCCATATCTTCGCCATCAAAAAATACCAGATTAACTCCTATAGGTGGAGGATTCTCGCCCATAATTTTGGCTAGCTCAAGCAGTACAGCTACTCCTGAGCCGCCATCATTGGCTCCAATAATAGGTTGATTTCTATCTTTCCTATTTGGTTCAGAATCCGACCATGGTCTAGTATCCCAATGGCATGATATTATCGTTTGGACTTCAGACTCAATATTGTATCTTGCAATTACGTTGGAGAGATCGTGCTTTGTTCTATACTTTTTTTCTTGATAGGAAAATTCTTGAATAATGATTTCATCTGCAGTTTTGTCTAATTCCTCAAGCATAAATTCTAGACACTTATAGTATCCTTCCGAACTTGGATTTCTAGGTCCAAACTCACATTGTTTCAATAGATATTCAAATGCATGATCTTCATCAAAATCTGGGCCGCTAGGACCACAGGAAACATTTAATATCATCGCTAAAATCAATACTTTTTTCATACTACCCCGATATTGCCAAGTTTACATCAAATCCAAAGTCTCTATCAATTTTCCTACCTGTTGTTCTTGTGTCACTCTCACGATATTCATATCTAAGTCCGCCGCTTACCTTTGTAGAAAACTGGTAAGAAATCCTAAGACCCGTCTTCCAACTTTCTGAAAAAGATCCAACCTCAAGGTTTATTTTATCACCAGATCTTTCTTCACGGCTTTCATTCAGGTCAAAATTTAAGGTAAAACTTATGGTATTATTGAGATTGAGATTGCCATAAAATGGAACTGGTATATTTATTCCTCCTCTATGTGTATATGTCCCTGTTGAAGTATAACTATTATCATTCTGAATCGTAAGTCCACTTGGACTCTCATCTAAAGAACGACTCATGTTGTTCCTAAATGTCACAGAGATATTTTTCTGTAAGGTCATATTTATGCCTATGAGTGGTGAGAAATTCTGATTAATTCTGGAAGATCTTTCATTATCTTTATATCTATCCGAAAATGTACCAAAATTGAAAAAATTCATTTGCTCTGCTGCGCCATTTTCAAACTGCCAAGATCGAGTTTCTTTGCCAGAAAAACTATGTTCCATGGAAGCAGATTTTGCTATACTTTTAATGATAGGCCATTTTTCTAAGCCACTTACCCTAAAACTCCAACCAGGTAATGGAAGTCCCTGATTTAAAAGATCGCCGTATGCAACGTAGTCTCTTGTCATTGACATTTGCTCTAGCCCAGTATTTGATCGAGTTGTAGAGAAATTCTGGGAAAAGTTTGTACTGACTGTTATTGAACGAGATAATTTTAAACCACTCCTTATAGAAGCATCACGTTTATGATCCCAAGATCCTAGGTTACTACCCACTTCAGACGACTGGTCAAGATCATGGTAAGGCAACCAACCAAACTTATAACCTGTAGGTACTTCTCCTATAATTTGATTAGCAGAACGGTTCAGTGTTTCAGTATAACTTAATGACACTGGATTAATACGCTTAAAAAAACCATGTAATGTATTCAATGGATTAAAACTTGTTTTTGCTTTTATCTCTTCCTTCTTTTTTTCTGGCTGAGATCTGCTTCTATTTCTTGATCTTCCCCTTGATCTATTTGCGCTACTAGTTCTCTTTGCTGATTTAGGTTTATATATAAGTTCTATCATCTGTACAGGAGTAATTGTAAAATTTGATCCAAACCTTAATTGCGTACTTATATTCTGCCCCTCCCTGGTCAGGTCATCAGACCAACGAAAATTAGCTGTATAATTAAATGATGGCTTCATCCATTTAAATATTGCTGGGTTGTATGTGGTATTAAAACTCTCAGATGTTTGAGTCACAGTACCTGGATCAAATTCCTTTAAAGCAGTCAGTATATATCCACGGTAATCATTCAGATTGCTCTGACCCGACCAACTATACTTACTTGCCAATGTGTTCGTGAGTTTATAATCTAAATTAAGATCACGATTTAATCCAAAATTATATGTTTCAGGACTCTTTACTCCAGTTCTTGTTTCATTCCAAGTGAGTTTTTCACTCATATTCATTCCCGTTTTGAATGAAGAGGGAGTGTAGTAGAATTGAAAATCATTCGCAGATTTACCAATAAAAGGCAACTCTTTTGCCCATTGTAATGGCTTTATGTAATTATTTCGACCAAAAGAAAGATTATAAGCAAATTTACCGGAATATGTTTCAGACCATTTTTCACTATAAGTCACATCGGAAGACCGCGATTGCGACGCGCTAAAATTCAATGAAATATTATCAAGTGTATACTTCATTATTTTATTATCAGACTTACCGGTCTTTTTAATAGATGTGTTTAACGAAATAGTATTGCTTAAAATCATTATTGAATCTGGAGTATTATCAGGATCAACTAAAATATCCTCACCTGAGAAAAATTTTGGCCGACTCTGATTCTGAGTAAATGAACCATTAATTGGAATTGAAATTCCCAGTGACCTTGGAAGAAATCTGTGAAGATCTATCTTTCCAGTCATATTAAAGTTTTCTGATGTATTGTTAGATTTTGATAGACGTTCCTGCAATCTGTGATAATCGGCATCTTGCCTACTATAAACAACTGTAGCAGAGCCTAGATCTGATAACTTAAGACTCGACTGAACTCTCATAGCGACACCCTTTTCTTTTTTTACTCCACTCAATCGCAATTCATCAATCCACACCTCACCTTCGATAGGAACGTTACCAGTATTCTTTAAACCTACTGCAAAATATTGTAATCGATTTAATGCTGGTTTCCCAGATATTGTAACTTTTTTCCCTGTTTCTTGACCCTGGTCATTAACGTATATATACTTTCTTACATTTGCCGAGTCAAGGATACGATCTTTAGGATAATATTTTTTTATTTTTGTTGTATCAGATTGTTTTAACGCCGTTAACCAATTAAGATCTATTTTAAAGCTATTTCGGTTTTCATCTTCGTCCCACCCAGCATAAACTGGTTGTGTTATCTCGTAATAATCTTCAGCAAGTCCAAATTTTAAAAATATTTCAACATTTGTTTCCATGGCGTTTGTCCATTGGCTGTTACCATTCACATACATTTTCATGTAGTCATAGGTCATAAAGCTTCGTTTTTGGTCATCATTTAATGTATATAATGTTTTTTGAGCTATACCAGTGTGCTTTGGTGGGAGATTGTCAAATTTTAAGACTAACGATTGCTCTTTACTTTGTATCTCATTAATTCGATCATATTCGCCCTTGACTCCTTCAGGTGGAATGTAGTCAGCATTATCTTCAGTATTAATAACTGCAACTTGAAATTGTGGCCCTTCATCCTGATCCAAGATCAAAGCTCCTGAATTACTCGCCCGGTATGCTATTTCAGAAGTATCTGGGCTAAAAATACCCATCTCCTGCCACTCGTTTCCAACGATTTCCATCTTTGCAATTTGAAGTGTTTTTTGGTCCTCCTCAAGACCCGTTACGCCAATACGTACATAACGTATTTCATTCCATTCAATATTTTCAACTTTTTTAAATTTAGATAATGGAATCCTAAAAAGTTTCCACCCTGTTGGCATTCCATCTTTTTCAGTAACACCCGCAAGATATGTTGTGTCAGTTAATAAAAAGTTAGATGAAAAATAATCGTTGGTCTTGTCAAGAAAGGTCGATCTGTCAAGATCCTCAGTGTCGGGGTATTTGCCTCCTTCTTGTATCTTTGATCCTGTACCATTTGACTCAGTACCATTGACGCTTGAATAATCTGAGCTGCCAGCATCATAATCCCAGTTATCTCCATTTGGATCCTGTATATCAACGTCATCAGATATATTGATAAGAACCGTGTCTTTTGCAGCATAAAACTCAGAGTAGGTTCCACTTTCCAAACATCCTCCCCATCCATCCTCTGTTTCATCAAAACAACCATCAAGACCAGTATCCTCGATATCCTCCAAGAATCCATTTCCCAGAGTCAATCCTGCAGCTGGGATATCTTCAGTATTTAGCTTACCGTTCCCATCTGTATCTTCTGAAATCTTTCCAAGATCCACGTGCAACCGTCCTGAATTACCTTTTACCCATATTTCAAAAAACTTACTTTGGATTTGATCGTAGTCTCCTGAGTATAGAGAGGTAGTTATTCCAACCCATAGCGAGTCAGGATCCAGATTTCTTTGGTGCTCCCTTGCTTTATACTTCATTACCAAAACATCCGTAGTCTCATTTCCAGCCCTGAGCGATGTTGATTGGTTTGGCCAAATATCTTTTGTTCGAACTGGAACATAGGGATTATACCAAAATAATTTTCCTCGATTTCTTTGGCTAAATGGGTCAGTGAATAAAGAATCTTGCTGATCAAACTTTAGCGGTGCGGATGATGCTTTCCAAAAACGACGCTGTATAGATGGTGAGGTTGTTCTTTTACTGCCTTCAAAATCATCAATAAATGCAACACCGTTAGGATCTCCAGTTGCAGAGTTACTAATAGAATTAGGATTTGGCAATACTTGTGCAATCTCACCTTCAACAGAGAATGAAGAGATTTTTTCGGCCTGAATTAATGGTAACCTATCAATCATTCTTGTTAACCCATCCATTTCCCATTCATATCTTCCGTTGAAATCCCAGATAAAATTTCTAGTCGGCTCATAGCCTACTTCAACTTTTTCATTTATAATAGATTGATTGAAATAAAGGGCGGTAAAACCAATGAACGAGTTTGGTTTGCCAAGGTCCATTTGCGCACGTGTACCAAAAATAGTTTTCTTATCAAAACTAACTAGCTCATGCTTATCATAGTTGACCTTTAGCTTCGCATTTGGATCATTTGCCGCATCTCCTAACAAAACAATCGTTCCAGTAAAATAATCTATATTATAGTCTAAGCCTCTCTTAAGAGTGACACCATTCTGAATAACTTCCTCGCTACCCTCGATAAGCATGAAACCCAGATTTATCGTGGAACTTTGATTAGTATAGGCAGCTTCAATCATCCATCTGTGATCTCCGTTAATCTCAGATGATGATGATGAAGTATACATAACACCTGTACCTAACTGGCTCTTTAATTGTTCTGATACTTGACCGCCCATGAGGGAATCTCCATTTGCAAATGGATGGAGCGCTGGAAACATAAGCTCCCCATCAACCATATTCATAATATTGGCCATATCCATATCAATGATTTCATCATAGCTACGGTTACCATTTTCATCTAGACTATCAAGACCAAAAAGTGTGAGATAAGTAAAGCTAGAAGTTCTATCTCTATCAGAAACAGGAGTCGAATTTTTGTTAATTACCTTTACCTCAAATCCTTCAGAATTAATTTGTGATGTACCTAAGTAGTAGACGTTTTTAAACATGAGTGGCCATGTCGAATGATTTGGGTGACTATTTCTTGGTTTTATCATCATCAGGGCTAAATTTGTTCCTGCAGAGTCAGGACCATTCCCTACTTCCAATAGTGTTTGCCCTGTTTGACGATCTTCAAGGGTAAAGGTACAACCCAATATATCTTGTGAAACCTGTTCACGCACTCTTATAAATCCAAGATCTGGGCTTACATAATAATTTGTTCCTTGTTCAAGAAGAATAAAGCTTCCTTCTTCATTTTCACTAGCATATTGGGTTGTGTCATTAGGATTAACATAAGCCATCCCCGTCATTGCGCTTGGATCATTTACATTAATTGATTTATACAATTCAAAGTTTTTAACAACTACATCTCCAATTAAATGCAATCCATTTCTTAAGGGATAAAAGGAAGGTATTGAAACCGGACTAGCTGTAAGAAGAGTATCGACTCCATCACGAAACCATGGGTGAATGAAAAAATAACGATTCTTTATCCAGTCGACATCCCTTATTTGCTGAGTGCTACTTTGTCCCCCTCCTTCCCATTCAGATTGCTCCTTCTTTGATTTTTCAATTGAGGCTATGGTAGTCACATCAACTGGTCCAAGTTTGGATATTGCTTTAATTCCAAAAAGACCTTGATTCTTACCAGAAAATGTTACGTATTTTGTTGATGGTAGAGATAATGAGATATTCCCTGCCTCAACCTTTTGAACAATGTCATCCTCATGCCCTTCATAAGAAATTCGAATATTGTTTTCCCATTCAAATTGTCTTTCCGAATCCTGATCCATGGCAACCGTTATCCGATCACCAATCTTGCCCTGTATGTTTAGGTTTTGTTTTTGATCAAATTCTAAGTGAGTATTTTGTGTCTCGTTAAGTGTTGAACGCACAAGCTCTTGATCCTGAAAAACCATTTTACCATTAATATTCACATTACCGCTTACTTGGAGTGAGGCTCTTCCAAGTCTTCCAATATCCACCCCAACAACCTCTAGCATTTGCCCCCTACCTTTACGCTTGTTCTCCTTTGATTCTTCCTGCATAAATTGAATAAATCTTGTGTGCCATTTTTGTTGTTGCATCATGTCCAAATACCAATCAACAGAAGCAGTGAAAGGAATCTGAAGTATTTCACCGTTGATAGACTCTGCTATAGTAATAACACTCCAGTCTCTAGAGAATTCTATATCAATTTTTTTTATACCAAAATAGTATTTTAAAATTCCCTTGTATCTTGGAATAGAATCATACGGAAGAACTAATGCCTCTGGATGCCGAGGAAATGGATCAAAGACAGATGTAGATGAAGGTATAATCTGAGGCTGAAAAAAATTGCTTACCTCATTTAAATCTACGTTGGTACCCTCTGAAAAAAGACAGGAAATGGATAGACCTAACCAAGTACCAAAATAATATATTTGGTTAGAGTTTAATTTATTTATTTTTTTAAGGTTCAAGTTATCTCTTGATTTAACTAATACCGTTTCTTCCTATATGTTCTCCTTTTTAAAGTATGGTTCTAGTAGCGTTTTCATTTTAATCAAAGCTTTTGCCCTATGACTTATTTTATTTTTTTCCATTTGAGTCATCTCTGAAAAAGTAGATTGGCTATCTCTTGGTAAAAAAATAGGATCATAACCAAAACCACCACTCCCCTTTTGGTCTGTAGTTATAATTCCTTCAACAATACCCTCAGAATGAAGTTCCCTATTTCCATCTACAAAAGTAACAACTGTTCTAAATCTTGCAGTACGATTTAATTCAGAGACTCCTTCTAAATTTCTAAGCAATTTTTTAATGTTATCTGAAAATGAAGCACTTTCACCTGCATATCGTGCAGAATAAACACCAGGCGCACCATCAAGGGCATCTACCTCTAATCCGGTATCATCTGCCAGTGATGGAAGTCCCGTTGATTTGTAAACAGCTCGTGCTTTGATAAATGAGTTTTCAATAAGCGTAGTCCCTGTTTCTTCTATGTCTCCAATCTGAGGATATTCATTTAATCCAATGATATTTACACCCAAAGACTCCAAAAGAGCATTCATCTCTTTTTGCTTGTGAGTATTATGAGTAGCCAATATCAACTTTCTTCGTCGAGACATAGTGAACATAACCCTTCTAAAAATGCCGAGAAACATATGTGGAAACAAGAAATGAGTCAAGAAGTATATATTTTCTGAATTTTTATCAAATATTTTTGTTTTGCTGTATTGACCAAGTAATTTTGCCCCGCTTTTCAATATAATCAAATCTGTTTTGTATGTGGCTCGGTAGCTCAGTTGGTAGAGCAGTGGACTGAAAATCCATGTGTCGCTGGTTCGATTCCGGCCCGAGCCACTTTTCTTTTATTTTATTAATTTCAACCTTTAAAATGTATTCTGCACCATTAAGTATATTATTCATTCTGCTTATGATTTTGTCATCATGTACAGAAAGTGAAGAAAATATAACCTCAGATGAGTTGAATATAGATACAACTCTTGTCGGTAAACACGGTAGGTTAGAGGTCAAAGGGAATCAGATTGTTGACAAACATGGTAACCCAATGTCACTTGCTGGGAACAGCTTTTTTTGGAGCAATGATAATTGGGGTGGTGAGCGTTATTACAAAAAAGAGATTGTTTCATGGTTAAAAAAAGATTGGAATACCACTATTGTGAGAGCAGCGATGGGGGTTGAAGATCCGGGAGGATATATTGAAAATAAAAGTGGTAATAAAAACCGTATAAAAGTAATTGTGGAGGCCGCCATAAACGAAGGAATATATGTAATAATTGATTGGCATTCCCATCATGCTGAGAACTATCAAAATGAGGCTATTGAGTTTTTCCAAGAAATGGCAACACTCTATGGTGAAACCGAAAATGTAATTTATGAATTATATAATGAACCTTTAGATATATCTTGGAGTAATACGATAAAACCGTATGCATTAGCAGTTACTGCTGCAATACGTGAAATCGATCCAGATAATTTGATTGTTGTAGGAACCCCTGAGTGGTCACAAAGAATTGACCTTGCAGCATCTGACCCAATCGTAGAATATCAGAATATTGCTTATACCCTTCACTTTTATACCATATATCATCATCAATGGTTACGAGATAGAGCCAGTTCTGCTCTACAAAGTGGCATTCCTATTTTTATAACTGAGTGGGGATCAATTGGATATAGCTTGGTTGACCCTGAGACAAACAGGTGGATGGACTGGTGTTTTGCTAATAAAATAATTCATTGCAATTGGGCAGTTAATGACAAGGAAGAAGAGTGGTCCATTGTCGTTCCTGGCGCAAGTACAACCGGTGGCTGGGATGATAATGAATTAACTGAGGCAGGTAAACTGGCAAAGAATATCATTTCCAATTGGCCCAAAGTGGTTCATTAAACTCAACTTATAATTGACTCCATTAAAGCTGGTATACCACTGTTCTTATTTTGCTTTGCAGCTAACACCCGCTCCTTATCTGTTGCAAAACGTTTATCCCAGTCAATAAGCTTTTTCGCCATCACTTTGTGGAAATAATTTGGAAGAAATAAGGCCATATAAAGCATAGCCAAGTAACCTTGAGGCATCATAGGTGCATCCTGATAAGAACGCAGTTCCCAATATTTCAGATTGGCTTTCTCGTGGTGCGAAGAATGCCGAGTTACGTTATAAAGATATGTACTGCTAAGAGTGCTATTTGAGTTCCACGAGTGGTGAGGCATTACGGGCTCACCCTGTACTCTGACAAGGCCATAATGCTCCGAAAAGTTAATCACCTCAAGTAATGCTTTTGCGATGAAGGAGAACAATAGAAAAAAGAGGGATCCTTTTAGACCTCCAATAAAAAAGGCGAGGATAATAATTGAAGCACTTCTAAGATATCCTAATATCATTTTATTTCGCATGCTCAATAAGGGGATATTGCGTCTTTTCATTTGATCTAGCTCTATTTTCCAAGCATCTTTGTGCTCTTTGAGTGTTGCTTTAACAATAAACGAATAAATGTTTTCTCCACGCCTTGCAGTAGCGGGATCACTAGGAAGACCTACATTTTTGTGATGGCCATGAACATGCTCAAGTGCAAATGCACAATCCCAAGAAAGAGCCAAAAGCCAATTACCCATAAACATATCGAATTTACTCTTTTTTCGGTGAACCAATTCGTGGCCGGGGACTGTACCCATAATCCCGATAAATAATCCCATTTGAGCAACTAAAAATATTGAATCATATATGTTCAACGAATCTCTGACCTCTAAAATATTGATGTTTAAATAGGTTGAAATAATATTTGTAAATGCGTTTTGAGGAACATCCCCTAACATAAAAGCCGAAATTAAGAGAATGATTGTCAATAATGGGAAATTTAAATACATGGGGAGATTTAAAAGATATAATTTTGAATACTTCTTCTCCGCAGAGTCTTCCCTTACAACCAAGTCTCCAAGTATAATGAATAAAGAAAAACAGAAGAAAAATATAGTGGGGTAGTATTCACCAAGAAAGCAAACATGAAAAGCAATAATGAGTGTTATGGTAGAAATATAGTATTTAAGATATTTCATATGCTTACCTTACTGAAAAGCCTCTAGAAGTTATTTTTTCTTTAATTTCATCAATTTCAATGTCTACTCCTTCAATAAGAACTTTACCAGATATCAAATCAACAGATGCTTTCTTTACACTGTCAAATGCGTTTAAAACACTCTCAACACTTTCTTTACAGTGTCCGCATGTCATACCATCTACAATGATTTGTTTTTGGCTGAAGGATTCATTTTGCAAAACATCATTGCTATGGTTTACATGCTCATTTCCTTTAAACCTTGAAATGTAGGCATTAATCAATGTTAATATAAACACAAACCCTAACAGCGTATCGATTCCACTGCCATGATTATGATGGTGGATCATATCAGGTATTGTAAAAGCAGTTTCTTTGAAAAATAGGTCGAAGATGAATCCAAAGAAGATGGCACTAAAGCTTATGAGTAAAAGATAAAGGTAGAGTGTCTTTGCTCCTAATATGTTTTTAATCACAGCAATAGAGGAGGCATTGGTCGCTGGCCCTGCCATCAAGAAAATAAAAGCTGCTCCTGGTGATATTCCCTTTGCCATAAGCGCTACAGCGACAGGTATAGATGCAGTTGCACAGACATAAAAAGGAATTGATATTACCAGCATTGTAAAAAATTGTACATATATATTGGATGTAAAATGGTTTGCAATATAATCCGGGGGAAGGAAAATTGAGATTGCGGCTGCCACAAGCAGCCCTTTAAAGAGAGGCACGACAATGTCGGCAGGTAGAGAAATGAATCCATATTTAAAACCTGAAATAATCTTATCTTTTATTTGAAGCTGATTATTCTTTTTTAAATCCTCTTTTCTAATATGATGGTGCTCATCTTCATCAAAATTGTTAATTACTACTCCACCTAAAATGCCAGAAACAAATGCCGCTATTGGGCGAAACAATGCAAAAACTGGGCCCAACATTCCATAGGTTAAAAACACACTATCTACCCCTGTTTGTGGCGTGGATACTAGAAATGATACTGTAGAGCCTTTCGATGCACCTGACTCTCTTAAGGTTGCTGCAACAGGAATTACACCGCAAGAACATAGAGGTAGCGGCACCCCAAATAATGTGGATTTCAATGTTGAAGTGAAATTTTTTGGACCAATATGTTTGAAAATCATATCACTGTTTATAAATACTGATATTATCCCCGATACCAGCATTCCCAACAAAATGTATGGAGCCATTTCAACACAAAGGGACCACATTTCTTTAACAAAAATATTTAAATAATTGAAGATTAATTCCATCTTTATATTTTATAATTTAATTAATTCTTTCCATTATAGACTAAAAACTCGTGAAATGTTAAATCCAAAATAAATATTATATCCTTCAAGCATGCCTCTTGCATTTTCGATATACTCGCTTTCAAACGAACCTTGAGCGTTGGTAATCATGAATTGAAAAACATGGCCACCAGTTTCAATATCATACCCTAGGCCCCACCCTTGTTTATAAATATCAGGCCTGTTACCAATTGGAAAAAAGGTGTCAAAATTAAATGATGTCCTTTTAGTGAACTTCATCCTGCCACCAATCCCCAACGAAAACATATTATGCAAATCTTTTTCATGGTGTATTAGATTACGGTGAATGAACGTCGGTATAATTTGAAAGGAAAATGATCTAGAAAATTTTCTAGCAATTAATGCCTGCACATCAAAAGTTAATCTATCAGTCATATTCATTTCTTTGACAACTGACTGAATTTCAATTTTAAAAAAAGTTGCCAATGATATTGGACTACCACCTTTACCATTCTTTTGTCTTAAAACTTTTACTTTAGAAAAGATATCGTATGTTTTATTGATACTACTTCTACCCATACCAATAGAAAAAAAGTCGTTAAATCCATATTTTAAATCAAATCTGATTACAGCCTCATCTAATCCAAATAGATCATAAAAGCCATCTGACATTGATCCAAAGCGATGTAAAATCATAAACTCTAACGTTTTTGGTCTTGGTAACTCGATAGACTGGGCGTTAACAATCCGCGTTGCCTTGAAAGTAGCATAAACAGGGGTTAAGACTGGATTCTCATCCTGCACTAAATTAAGGAGGTCATCTTGAGCAAATAATGTACAAGAGAGAAAAAGAGCGGCTTTAAATAGGTTTTTCATTTCTTTTTTAATATCAACTCGGTTTCAACACTCACAATTTTTGCAATCTTATCTCTAACTAACTTTGGTATTTGAATATTATAATCAGCTACCGCAATTAAAAAGTTAGAGCTACCAATTACATCATTGTTCTTCATAGAAATTTTACCCTTTTCAGATACCACACTACTTACTCCATGTATTGTCATTGTGCCATTCAGGATTACTTCTTGTGGCTTCTCAGACAATTTAAGTTCACTCCAGTCATTAATTTTTCCTTTAAAACTAGCATTAGGATAGATATCTGACTCCATGTAGTTCTCGTTAAAATGCTCCTGCATCAGACCATTAGGAAAATTGAAACCCAAAATGGGAATACGAAATGATACACTACCCGTCTCTAAATCTAGAACACATGTCATTTGATTATTCACTGCACTTATATCATAAATGGGAGTAGAAGAAAAGAAGGAAACTTTTCCTGACCTGGTAAAGTAGAGATCCCTCCCAATCAAGGGTATAAAAAGGAAGAGAAGTATAATTTTAATTTTCATTCTTGCTTGGGTCCTTCCCAGATAATAGGATAAATTGATTCTCCAAACATTCCAACACTAGCACCGTAAAATATATTTAAATCTTCTCCATTATAAGGATTGTTTATTGTTCGACCACTTAAGGTATTCCCAAAGTAGTTTGGACCATATTGTGAGATCGAGCTATCGTTTCGTACAATTCTGATTGGGTGGACACCTGCCTTGAGTGATGCTATTATGTCTGAATCACCATCACCATAGAATAAATCAAGATTTAAACGCTTCATAATTCGATGTTTTGTTGTATGATTTTTACCATTTATTTCTTCACTTGGGGCAAAGAAGAGGTTTATATTTTTTTTTATTGTAATTCCGAGACCTTCTGATAAAAAAGTTGCCAAAGCTTCTCCATTCTCTCCAGATCTTGCCGTTATAAATGAAACATTATGTCCATTACTTATGAAATAATTAATAAGCTTCACAGTTGGCACGATATATATTGACATACCATCATCATGGGTATTTACCCATCCGTAATCAATAGGATTTCTCTTATCCATTGGAATATTTAAAAAAACATCTCTTGAAAACAATACCGTATCATCAATATCAAATCCAACATTCAATTGTCCTGATTTTGCATGAAGGGAAACAAAGATTAATGAAACAGCAAAAAGATGTCTTTTAATTGTTAGCAACATAAGGGTTTTTCTATGATAATATTAGATTGTTATTAATTATAATTCTTTCAATTAAATTTTAGGAGTAATAACCATTGATATCAAAATGAAAGTTATTAGATGAATAATGTTTGATTTTAATATATAGAATGCAAATAATTTGACTTGGATAATTTGAAATCTGCAAAATAATGAATTAAAATTCTGCCCTATTATTTCTTGATTATAAGCGTTTTCACTTCAAAACATACATAATTACCGTACCATGATATCAACAGAAAATATTTCAATACAGTTCGGGTCTGAGCCCCTTTTTGAAAATATAACTATATCTTTCTCTGGGAATAATAGATATGGTCTAATTGGAGCAAATGGCTCAGGAAAATCGACATTCCTCAAAATTTTGACGGGCGAGCTTGATCCAAGCTCTGGATTTGTGTCAATCGATAAAAGTAAAAGACTAGCCAAGCTTAATCAAGATCAATTTGCTTTTGAGGATGTAATTGTATCAGACTGTGTAATTATGGGGCATGATCTATTGTGGAAAGTAAAGCAAGAAAGAGATCAAATTTATAGCCTACCTAGCATGACAGAAGAACAAGGAATGAGAGTAGCAGATCTAGAAGTGGAGTTTGCTGAGATGAATGGTTATACTGCTGAATCTGAAGCGGAAGAACTACTACTTGGAGTAGGAATTCCATTAAATGATCATGAAAAACCAATGAGTTCAATCGCTCCGGGACTTAAGTTGAGAGTTTTACTTGCCCAAGCACTTTTTGGTGACCCTGGTATTTTATTATTAGATGAACCAACAAATAATTTGGACATTAATACAATCCGCTGGCTAGAGGAAACACTAAATTCAAGAGAATCCACGATGATTGTAATTTCTCATGATCGTCGCTTTCTCAATAGTGTTTGTACGCACATGGCAGATCTTGACTATGGTGAGATTAGACTATATCCTGGGAATTACGATGACTTTATGATAGCATCAACTCAGGCACGAGAAAGGCTTATTAGTGATAACGCTAAAAAACAAGCAAAAATAAATGAGCTTCAGGCCTTTGTTAAAAGATTTTCTGCAAATGCTTCAAAGGCCAAGCAGGCAACATCTAGAGCGAACCAAATTAATAAAATCAAGCTAGATGACATAAAAAATTCTAGCAGGGTTTATCCCTTTATCAGATTCAATCAAGGCAGAAAAGTTCATAATAAGGTATTAGAGGTTGAAAATATTTTCAAATCGTATGGAGAACTGAATGTCATTTCAGATTTTTCTATGACCATTAATTCTGGTGATCGTATTGCAATAATTGGAGAAAACGGAATAGGCAAGACTACATTGTTAAAGTGCTTTATTGATGAAAGTTTTTCAGATAGAGGATTGATCAGTTGGTCAGAAAATACGATAATTGGATATTTTTCACAAAATCATGGAGAAGAGTTTAAATCAGAAATATCTTTGTTTGAGTGGATGTCAAAATGGGGTCACCAAGAAGATGATACAGAAACTATACGCGGCACACTTGGGAGGCTTTTATTTTCTCAAGATGATATCAATAAACCGCTAAGTGTTTTATCTGGCGGTGAACAAAGACGAATGCTATTTGGCAAAATAATTTTGCAAAGAGCCAATGTAATTATCTTAGATGAGCCAACAAACCACCTTGATATGGAATCTATAGAATCTCTTAATCAGGCATTAGGAATTTTTGAAGGGACTTCAATATTTGTTAGCCACGATAGAGAATTTATTTCATCCTTAGCAACCAGAATAATTGAAATAAAAAGTGATGGAATCATTGAACATAGTAGCTATGAAAGCTATCAATCTTTACACACTTAGCAACCAGTTTGATAATTATCATTAGCCAACGGCTAATTTGTATTTATAGCTCAAAATAAATTTTAGTTTTAGAATTCATTTTATTAACCGTGTCTTTCCAATTATCCAGTTGTCTGCATCGCAGCTGCTATGTTGTTAATGCTTGAAAAAATAGCACTATCTAATTCTGGATCCTCTTTTTCAGAATTTCGGCTTCGATTAATTAATTCAACTTGAGCATAATTTAAAAGGTCAGTTAGAGGATTTCTAAAGTCAATGGAATTTGAGATTATACGATTTCTTTCTAGTAAGGAATCGTAACCTGAAATAGTTCTATACGCTTTTAATGCCAATGAAAATTCATCTTTTATTATTTTGTGAAAGTTTTTTTCATTTTGGGTTTTTGCGTATAACGCTGAAACGTTTAATCTCGCTCTCGCCATTTCAAAAGACATATTATCAAGCAGTTGAGCAAAAAACTTTGACTCCTTTACCATTAATTTCAAGTCTTTTAAAACTGCTGGATTTTTCAACGCGCGACTCAGAGCTAACCCCATTCCAAACCATCCACTCAAGTTATATCTAACTTGTGTCCAAGAAAATACCCAGGGTATAGCTCTTAACTCATTAAACCCTAAGACGTCATCTCTTATCTTATTCCTTGAGGCAGGTCTAGAAGTAATTGGAATTTTACTTATCTGTTTCATTGGAGAAGCATTTAATAAAAATTGCCAACATGGATCACTCAAAACTTTTTCTCTATAATATGATTGAGAATCAAGCATAATCTGAGTTATATGGTTATCTGATGATTTCTCATCTTCTCTTTTTGATTTTTCTAGAACAACTAGTTGAGCGCTTACTATTTGTTCTAAGTGTCTTTTGGCTATTTGTGATGATCCATATCTATAATTAACTACTTCGCCTTGTTCAGTAAATCTTATATTTCCATTTTGACATTCATCAGGAAGGCTAAGTATCGCTTTATTACTTTTACCTCCCCCTCTACTAATGGAGCCTCCCCTACCATGAAAGATTCTAAAATCAATATTATTCTTTATCATCAGTTCACTAATTTTTATTTGACAATTGTTCAAGGAAAAGTTGGCCATACCAAAACCACCATCTTTATTACTATCGGAATATCCAAGCATAATTTCCTGAAATCGATTTTTATTATTCAGATACGAATCATATAGTTCATCTTGAAAAAGGTCAAACAATAATTTAGGAGCAGACTCTAAGTCTGGTATGGTTTCATAAAGTGGTACAATATTTAAATCTGTTACTAATGATCCTTTAGTACAGGTTACAAGGCCGAATAGTTTCCCAAGAAATAAAACTTCTAAGACATCGCTTTTTGAATGGGTCATGCTGATTATATAAGAGGAGATTAAATCCTTATCAATTTCAAGTGCTTCTTTGATTGTTTTAAACGTTTTATAAATCTCAAGCAGAGGTTTTGAACATTTAAAATTATTGATTATGAACTCATCTTTTTTTGATTGTATCAATTTTTTCAACAGGGAACATTTATCTGAATCGCTTAAATGAAGATAATCAATATTTGGAGTGATGTATGAAATGATTTCTGAAACAACCTTAGCATGAATGTCTGAATGCTGACGGATATCCATTCCAAAAAGGTGCAAACCAAATACTTTAGATCTAAAAATTAGTTTCGTTAAATGTCCCTTTGCCAAAGACTCATTTTTAACAACTTTTACTAGATATTGAAAAATTATGTTTAAATCGTCTATGAAAAGTCTAGAAGAATAATTTGGTTTGTCTCCCAAATTAACATGTTGTTTATAGCTAGTAAGTTTTTCTTTGATATAGAGTATTTTTAATCTTATTGGCTCAGTTTCGTATCTATCAATAAAATTTTGTTTAAGGTTTATAGTTTTTGAATCATCATAAATAGATTTATATAAAAATCCATTAGTGCCATTATCCTTATTTGAAATACTCATTTCCTGAAATAGACTATCTAAATCAGCAATATACATAGAGACTAATTCAGTTACCTGCCTACAGATGCTATATTTAGTAACCTCACTTGTAACATTTGGATTTCCATCTCTGTCTCCACCAACCCAAGTGTGGAACTTTATAAAGTCAGGTGACTCAATCTTTTCTCCGTAATAATCAACAAATGAACTCTCAATATCTTCAGCAAGTTGCGGAACTGCCTCCCACAAAGAAGTAATAGTATTTTTGACAGTATTATTTATTTCATCATAGACTGAGATTCCATGAGCTCTAATATCATCAGTTAAAAAGATTAGATTACATAATCTGAGAGCTTCATTTTCAAACTTTAATTTTTCTTTTTTACTTAAATCATCATCTAAAATTTTTTCAACGTAATAAAGGATTTTTTTCTGTTTACTAATTATAGATTGTCTTTTTGTTTCTGTTGGGTGAGCAGTGAAAGTTGGGTGAATACTTACTGATTTAAGCATTTCTTTAGCTTCCCCAGCACGAATAGAATTCTCTTTTAAATATTTTACTGCTGAGGCAATGCTATCGGCCTTGGGTGAATTTATCTCTGAAACTTTATCTCTATTTTCATTAATTAAAATAACCTCATTTAATTCTGCCTGATTTAAAAGGTGAAAATATATACCTATGAATCTTACCATTTTTGATAAATCACCATTGGACCACTTTTTTAAAGAAGATAAAATTTGTTCTTGATGCGGTATTGAATTGGGGTGCAAGGTTTTCAACCTAATGAAGTCTATTAATTCTTCATGCTTTGCTGAGCTAAGTCCAATTGGAATTTGCTCAAGAAGGTCAATGATTATTCCAGCTTTGAGTCTGATCCTTTTAGATACAGCGCATTTTTTTGCAAAGGTTTCTATATGTTTTTTTAACATCAACTAAATATTATAGTTATGAAAAACTATTATTTTTATAAAAGGCTAACTATAGAGCAATATTGAATTCAGCAAATTGCTTTTTGTATAAGTTATTTATCTGGCACTTTATTTATATCTGTAATGGTGAATTTTGTTTCTTCACCTCGTATATCAAGGGTAAAGGTTTCATTGACTTTTTTCCCAATTATAGCTTGGCCAAAAGGTGAGTGAAGAGTCACAACTAGAGGAAACAGATCTAATTCAAATTCAATTGGACCCAATAGATAATAATCTTCAGGCTTATCTTTACCTTCTTCCAAAATTGTTACTTTATTACCAAATCCAACCTGGTCTGTTTCGATCTCACCATGTTCTATAATTTGGAATGGGGAGTACGATTGAAGCGTTTGTGTTTTTCTTATGATTAGACTTTGTTCTTCTCTAGCAGCATGATATTCTCCATTCTCTTTTAAATCACCATGGTCAGCTGCTTCTTTAATTTTTATTGAGGTTTCATCTTTCAATTTTTCAAGAGACTTCATCTTTGCTTCTAATGCACGATGGGTTTCTCTTAATATCATAGTTGCCATTTTAAGTTCCTATCATTTACTTTGTAAAATTGCTTTTAGAGCATCTCCATAAACTATTATTGGCATGCGCTACATCATTTAATTATCGATAATTAATTTAGGCTGACATGCTTCTTAACTACCAGTAAAATCAAATAAAAAATGGACAATCTATAGAAATAATGGATGCCTCAGATATAAATCAGATCCTTATTTGATTAGAACCATCTTTCCGGTATGAATAATATTGTCTGC
>JAYNUL010000020.1:0-18945 GCA_038281125.1 Fidelibacterota bacterium
CACCTCCTGATGGCACCACTTATTTTGAAGGTGGTAAAGTCGAATTACTATTTTCAGAATACCTTAATGAGAGCTCATATGAAAGAGCCATTACAGTTCTACCACTATTAAGTCAAAAACCAGAAATTAGTTTCAAAGGCAATCGACTTATTATTGACTTTCCTGATTCCCTCTCTTTAAATCAAACATATATAATTTCAATAAGCAGGGATCTGAGTGATGAGCACAAGGTGAAGTTATCACAAGGTATTCAAGTAGCTTTTTCAACGGGACCTCAAATTGATAAGGGATTAATATCTGGTTTCGTTGATTATGAAAAGGATGCTTCACTAAATCTATGGAAAATTCAGAATGAAAATGACTCCCTAGATTTTTATAAAAGGAACCCTGATTATGTAATTGACGCATCTAGTGAGGGATTTTATGAGTTTAAGTTCCTTTCACAAGGTCAGTATAGAATAGCCGCTGTCGATAGATTGGTCGCAGGTACTCCCATCATTCCTGATAGATTTGTTTATGGTCTTAGTTGGGTTTCTAACATAGGGTTAGGTTTCCAAGATAATATAAGCAATGTCAATATGAAGATACCAAAAATGCTTGGTGGAATAAAGATGATAAATGCTGAAAGTCTTCAAGGATTATGGGGTAGAATTACTTTTTCAGAAAGCATTGAGAGTCTAATTAATGAAATCCAATTAAAGATCATTGATGAGGATTCATTAAACCAGGCTGCAAACCTATTTGAAGATCCAAATGATAATACAAAAATATATTTCTTATTGGACTCTACAGTAAATGGTTCTGTTTCACTACAATTGGATGAAACAAAAAAATGGAATTCAACTTTGTTTGAATCTGGAAACATTCAATTAACAATGGAACCAAGTATAGATACAACTGATTTGATTATCCTGCAGCCTAACCCTAAATATAGATTGAACCCTGAAGAAAAGAATGTGAAACCACTTAAAATAATTTTCTCAAATCTGGTCGGACGAGGCAAAGACAAATATTCCATCATTCTATTAAAAGACTCGGTGACCATTCCGTATTCTCTAGAATGGGATTCTCCGATCGCACTAAATCTTTTACCTCATGAAAATTGGAAGCCTCAGACTAATTACGAATTACAATTATTGAGTAAGGATTTTCCTCCAGTTTTTGGGAGGGCACTAAAAGATTCATTAACATCAATTAATTTTAAAACAAGTGACTATCAGGGTTTTGGCAATCTTATAATAAACATAATTTCAGAGAAGGAAGAGAATATTGTTGCTAAATTAGAAAAAATGGAAAAACCATATTCCACTTTTAGATCAGTTGTAAATTTAGATGGAGAAACAGTCTTGGATAAAATTCCAGAAGGTAATTATTCATTAACTTTTTTTCAGGATAGTGATAATAACATGCAATATTCTTATGGTACTATAGACCCTTATAAATCTTCAGAGTGGTTTTATAATTTTCAGGATACTGTTAAAGTCCGATCTAATTGGGATATTGAGCTGCAAGAAATAAAACTTGATCTAGAATTCTAAAATGAGGTGCGTAATATTAGCAGGAGGTAGTGGTTCAAGATTTTGGCCATATAGTAGATCTAACCGACCAAAGCAGTTACTGAAAATTGTTGGAGAAAAATCAATGCTCCAAATGACTATAGATCGTCTCAAAAAAATAAAAAAAATTACAGATATCTATATCATAACCCGTAAAGATCTTTACGATCAGATAGTCAATGAAATTAAAGGAGTAGATTCTAAAAATGTAATTGTTGAACCTTCTGGAAAGAATACTGCTCCAGCTATTGGAATGATGGGAGCTTACTTTGAATTGAGTAATCCAGATGAAATAATGGGTGTTTTCCCAGCTGATCATTTAATTGTTGGCCACCGCAAGTTTTCAAATGCAATCAACACTGCCGATTTTCTGGCGAGAAAAGGTGAAAACCTTGTTACGATTGGTATAAAACCTACCTATGCGTCCACTGCATATGGCTATATACAGTACGATGAGAACAGTGAGATAGATCATTTCGATGCCTATCATGTTAAAGCATTTGCAGAGAAGCCGCATTCTAAACTCGCAAAGAGGTTCTTGTCTAGTGGAGATTTTTTATGGAATGCCGGAATGTTTTTCTGGCGAGTTAGTACCTTTATGGATGGATTAAAGAAATTTTTGCCAGAGCTACATGATTCATTAACTAAAATTGCTCCTAAGCTTGATTCAGGACAGTCTATCGATGAATTATGGGATTTTATTGAGCCAGAATCAATCGACTATGGTCTAATGGAAAAGGCTTCAAACATTTATGTTGTTTTAGGTGAATTTAGCTGGAATGATATAGGCTCGTGGAATGCACTATATGAAGTTTTAAATCCTTCAAAAAATGGAAATATAATTAAAGGAGGCGGAGAGGTTCTTAACGGAAAAAATAATCTTATACACTCTGATGGTCGTTACACTGCGATTGTAGGCATAGATGATCTTGTAGTTGTTAATACAGATGATGCTACCCTAGTTGTGCCCAAAGATAAGGTAGAAGATGTAAAGCAATTAGTAGAATTATTAAAGTCAAAAGGTAGAAATGAGCTCATATGATAAAGAATAAAGAATTGTACTCTCATTTTGAGGATCTTGCACAAAAACTAGATCTAAAGATTTTAAAAGGTAAAGGCGATTTTATTGGTGGTACATGCGTTGTCAATAAAAAAACAGTTATTGTTGTTAACAAGCATAAGCCAATCGAACAGCGCCTTAAAACTTTGGCGAACAGCTTTCTTGAGTTCGATTTGGATAAAGTATATGTAGTTCCCGCTGTTAGAGCATACATAGAAGAGCAAAAAACTTTAGAAATTTAAATTACTTGATTTTACCTGAGCTAGTGTTTACACTCAGCCTTCCTCAGTTAAATATTATATAATTTGAATGGAGATAGCATATGAAACAGTTTTCATCATCTGATATAAGAAACTTTGCGATAGTGGGACACGGGGGATCTGGAAAAACCTCGCTTGCAGAGGCAATGCTGAAGCTTGGTGGAGAAATTAATCGGTTGGGGACCATTGAAGATGGTTCCACAACCTCTGACTATCACCCAGGAGAAAAATCCAGGAAAATATCTATCCACAGTACTCCACTTCATATGGAATGGATGGATAAAAAATTTAATCTTATCGATACTCCCGGATATTCAGATTTTATTGGAGAGGCTCTTGGAGCATTAAGCGTTGTTGATCTGGCTGTTATATCCATTCATGCGGTAAATGGAATTGAAGTTGCCACAGAAACTATGTGGCATCAAGCAACAAAATTAGGAATACCTAAAATGTTAGTAGTAAATGGTTTAGATAGGGAGCATGTAAAGTTTGATGCTGTTCTTTCTCAGGCTAGAAGACGTTTTGGTAATAATGTATTTCCTATGCAATTACCAGTTAATCCAGGACCTGGTTATAACCAAAATATTGATGTCCTCAGAACAGAATTAATCTCATACCAGACTGATGGATCAGGTAGAATGAAAGAGAGTGAGCTGCCCAGTGATTTAAAAGAAAGGGTAAGTACACTGCATCAAGAGCTAATTGAATATGTTGCAGAATCAGATGATGCACTATTAGAGAAGTTCTTCGAGCAAGGAAGTCTCTCAGAGGGTGAAATGAGAAATGGAATTCATAGAGCCATCCAAGATCAGACGTTTATCCCACTATTTTGTGTTTCCTCTACCTCAAATATTGGAGTAGCTCGTCTATGTGATTTTATAGCAAAGTATGGTTCATCACCAGATGACAGAAAAATAGTTATCGCGCATGATGATCAAGGTAACGACGTTGACATCTCTCTTGATGGAAAAGAGACGGTGCTCCAAATTTTTAAGACAATGTCCGAATCCCATGTAGGCGAATTATCGCTTTTTAGAGTATACTCTGGTAGCGTAAAAACGGGTCAAGATTATCATAATACAAATAGGAATATAAATGAGAGGTTTGGCCAGATGTTTATTCTTAACGGTAAAAACAGGACACAGGTAAATCATTTATCAGCCGGAGATATTGCGGGTGTCGTTAAGCTAAAAGATACACACACAGGGAACACACTTTGCTCTGGGAAACATGTCACACTTCCAAAAATGGATTTACCTAATCCAAACATTCATTCAGCGATTAAGTCATCAGCGAAAGGAGATGAGGAAAAACTAGCTATTGGTCTTTCCACGCTCCATGAAGAAGATCCAACTTTCATGTACAGAGTTGATCCAGAGGTTAAACAAACCATCATTTCTGGTCAAGGAGAACTCCACTTGACTGTTACTTCTGAACGCTTGAAAAGAAGATTCGGAATAGACATTGAACTTGAAGAACCAAAGGTTCCATATAGAGAAACCATATTGGGAAAAGGAGAAGCAAAATATCGCCATAAGAAGCAATCTGGCGGAGCTGGACAATTTGCTGAAGTCTGGATGAGAATTGAGTCTGCCCCAAGAGGAGATGGGGTTGAATTTAACCAGTCTCTTGTTGGACAAAATGTTGACCGAGTATTTGTTCCTTCAGTTGAGAAAGGTGTAAATACCGCATGCTCAGATGGTATACTCGCTGGCTGCAAGGTTGTAGATGTAAAGGTTGATTTCTATGACGGGAAAATGCACCCTGTTGACTCGAAAGACATTGCCTTCCAGACCGCTGGAAAACATGCTTTCAAGGAAGCTTTCTTAAGTGCGCAACCATGCTTGCTTGAGCCTATTCTTGATATAGAGGTAAAAGTACCTGAAGAATATATGGGAGATATAATGGGGGATATTTCAGGGAAGCGTGGTAAAATAATGGGAATGGAATCAGACGGAACTTTTCAAATCATAAAAGCCCAGGTGCCACAAGCTGAGTTGTATCATTATGCAACCACTGTTCGATCTTTGACAGGTGGGAGAGGCATCCACTCTGAGTCATTTAGTCACTATGAGAAAATGCCAAAAGAATTTGAACAAAAAGTAATACAACAAAGAAAAAAGGCTGAGGATGAATAGGCTCTGGGCACCATGGAGGATAGAATACATTCGAGAAAAAAAGGATGAAGGATGTGTTTTTTGTAATAAGTCATTGTCAGATCAGGATCAGAATAACTTGGTCCTCTATCGAGGGGAGGAATCTTTTATACTTATGAACCTTTATCCGTATTCAAATGGACACTTAATGATATCCCCATATTCACACACTTCAGATACTAATGACCTCTCTGCTTCGTGTAACGAAGAAATAATGCGTTTCGCAAATGAATCAATGAAAATCTTAAAAAATAAAATGAACGCTGAGGGATTCAACTTTGGTGCAAACCTCGGGAAAGCAGGAGGAGCAGGGATAGAAGATCACTTACATTATCACATTGTACCAAGATGGAATGGAGATACTAACTTTATGCCTGTTGTTGGAACAACCAAAGTAATGGTAGAGGGATTGAATGAAACTTGGGTAAGTTTAAAATCTGAATTTGATGCAATAAAGGATATTTAGCATGCTTGATTTTTCTCGTACCTGGTTACCTTTCGTTTATTTATATGGAGTAGGGGGTATTGCGTTTGTAATAGGGACAATTTTAATTATTAAAACTAATGCGTTAAACCTATCATCGTATAGTCATAAGAACTGGTTTATCATACTTATATTCGGATTCGTTTACTACGCAGGTATTCATGCAACTTTTATTTTAATAGCTCTTCGAGGATGATATGGAAATATCTGCTGGAACAGGAATCGATCGAATTGTAATACTTGTATATTTTATGTTAGTGATGGGCTTTGGTGCATACTTTGGTAGATATAGTAAGAGCACATCAGATTACTTTTTTGGTGGTAGAAGATTTTCATGGTGGTTAATCACTATATCTATAGTTGCAACAGGAATAGGATCACATAGTTTTGTAAAATATTCTACCAAAGCATACCAGTATGGATTTTCATCAACCATGACTTATATGAATGATTGGTTTTTTATGCCTCTTTTCATGTTTGGTTGGCTACCTATTATCTATTACACAAAGGTTAGGTCAATCCCAGAGTATTTTGAAAAAAGGTTCAATAAGACTGCCAGATATTTAGCAACAACAATGACACTCTTATATATGATTGGATACATTGCTATTCAATTATTGACACTCGCAACTGCCTTGTATAGGATTTATAATATTCCACTAATGGCAACAGTTATCATTATTGCAATAGCGACCACTATTTATATGCATTTTGGTGGACAGACATCAGTCATTTTTACAGATCTTTTCCAGGGGCTGATATTATTATTTGCAGGTTTGCTCCTATTTGTGCTTGGATTGCAGTATATCGGTGAAGGTCAATTTTCTACAGGGCTATCTTCTTTTTGGAGTTATTTAACTCCGGAGGAAAAGTTGCCACTTGCGCATTTTAATTCTCCCCCTAACTTTAACTTTGTTGGGATATTCTGGCAAGATGGCATAGCTGGTTCTATAGGATTTCTATTCTTAAACCAGGGACTGATAATGCGATTTATGGCTGCGAAAAATGTTAATGAAGGGCGGAAGGCAGCAGCATTCAATGTACTTTTAATTCTTCCGATATCTGCAATAGTGGTATCTAATGCAGGATGGATTGGAAGAGCTATTGCTAATGGGATGCCAGGAATACTACCCGCAGGCTTACAGCCAAATGATGTATTTGTTGCTGTGACTAATATCGTTGCTAGTCCAGGGGTATTTGGTTTTATTATTGCTGCTCTTTGTGCTGCTCTGATGTCAACCGCCGATACATTGGTTAATGCTTCATCTGCCATTGTAGTTAATGATATCTATAGACCACTTATGAAAAAGGAGCAATCAGAAAAGAAACAGTTAGAGGTAGCACGATATGCATCAATTGGTATAAAAGTAATTGGTGTTCTACTAGTCCCATTTTTTAATTCCTTTGAGTCGATATACGAGGCTCATGGCTGGTTTCATTCAACATTTACTCCTCCACTAGTTGTAGCAGTTTTTCTAGGTATTTTCTGGAAACGTTTTACCACTCCAGCTGTTATTGCTACCTTTACTGTTGGTGCCTTTTTAATGATTCTCGGCCAGTTTAAGCATGAACTCATTGCCCCATTTTCACATGGTATTGAGCTAAGACCTGGCAAAGGATACTCTTATATTGGTGCGCTATATAATATTTTTGTCTGTGCAAGCGTTGGCGTGGTTGTAAGCTTATTGACTAAACCTCCTTCAGAAGATAAAGTAGATGGATTAACCGTTTATGATGTTTCGAAATTGAAAGCTAGCTTCAAAGGCGGAGAGGTAAACGATGCTAAAGGCGAAATAGTTATTGTTGATTGGGAGCTCTCAGATATTGATGACAATTCAATTCAGTTCTCAAAGAATGATATGTTAAAAATGAAAGCAGAGGTAGGTGATCTAGTATATCTTTGTGATAATAGGAAATGGCTTGGAGGTCTAAAATCAATTCATTCAGTTTATGGCGAGCCTCATAACACTGATGGGGTTGTATTGATAACCAATAATCAACAACAAAGTGGCCTCTTTGTTCAGGATCGTAAATTGTTTGGTGAGAAAGAAATGTAGTCTTGAGGGTGTAGCTAATTAACTATAAATTCCCCAGCTTTTTTAATTGATTTTTCCGGAGTAGCTCAGTTGGTAGAGCAGGTGGCTGTTAACCACTTTGTCGGGGGTTCGAGTCCCTCCTCCGGAGCACAAAAAGAGCCTCTAGATGGGGCTCTTTTTTATATACCTAACGACTTTCCAAACCAACTTTTTCATTCTAATGATCTTTTAATCTCATTTTATAGTAAGCTATTTATTATTTCTTGATGAAAAAGAATTATTAATCACTTGAAATAAAATATATTTTTTAATTTATTTATGTTGAATATCATGATATTCCTATGAGACCATTTAAAACCTTTAGAATACCTTTTTATCTTTTGTTAACCTTCAGTCTCATTTTTGGGCAAGATCACTCTATTAATTTTGATGGTAATAATGATTACATTCTCATTTCTGACCATTCTCAATTAGACCTTACAAGTGACTATACTCTGGAAGCATGGATTTTTCCAGAGACTTTTTCTTGGTTAGCAGGAATCATTTCAAAATATCATACAAATGCAGCAAATGGCTACCTTCTTAGATTGACTAACCAGGCACCCCATACGGGTCTTGGTTTTGATGAACTAATTACCGGGACAAATATTCTAAGTGCTAATCAATGGTACCATGTCGCAGCCGTTAAGGAGGGTGTAAGTCGTAGGCTTTACTTGAATGGAGTTGAACAATCTCTTTCTGGAAGTGCTCTCAATGTTTCTGCAAATAATAATCCCATCCGGATTGGATCAGACTATGGTTCCAGGTATTTCGATGGAAGGATTGATGAGGTTAGAATATGGAACATAGCAAGAGAGCAAGCTGATATTGCTGCAGACATGAACTCGACATTATTTGGTAATGAAAATGGACTGGTAGCTTATTACCATTTTAATGAAGGAGAAGGAAACACTCTCTATGATCAGACAGGAAATGGTCACGATGGTCTCCTTGTTGGTGACCCTTTCTGGTCAGATGGCTATACATTATCATCTCTATTAGGAGACATTAATTTTGATGAATTGATTAATGTATATGACGCTGTTATGTTGGTTGCTATCATGCTAAATCATGAACAGGGAACAGATTCACAAATGAATTCATGTGATACAAACCAAGATGGTGTTATAGATATAGAGGACATCGTTTTGCTTTTTGAATGGATACTAGATCTAGATATGAGCTCTAGAAGAGAAATTTTTAGTGGGGAATATAATTTACTGGACGAAAGCATCATTATCTCATCAGATGGGGATATTGGAGGTTTTCAGATCACTTTATCAGATAGAGATGTAGAAATTGATTTATCACTCCCACCTGGTTGGGATTATTCCAGAAAGGGAAACCAGTTAGTAGCTTACGGTATAGATGGTTCATCTCTGCCTGATGATTTTCAACTCTTTATTCAGGATCCCAAAGCTGTTCAAAGTATTAAGCTTGCAGGCTGGAACAGGACTTCAGTATATGCAAAAAAAGAAATCATTCCAGAGTCCTTCTCTCTAAAGGCTAATCCAAACCCATTTAACCCAGGGTGTAATATTACATTTATATTGGCTCAATCAAGTGATATTGAAATCTCACTTTTTGACATTTCTGGAAAGCAGGTTCATTTTATTCGCAATAACAACTTAACACAAGGAGAGCATAGTATATATTGGGAGCCAAAGAATATTGCATCAGGCACATATTTCGTTCGTTTATACGATGGGAAAAATTCTCAAAACACAAAGGTGGTCTTTCTAAAATGATAACGCGATTCCTGGTTATTTTGATACTTTTTTCACAATCATATGGAGATACTACCATCGTTGCATTTGATGCTGTTCACCAATCCTTTGGAAATCTTGGGAATAATCGCTCTATTACACAGCTGATACAATTTCCTAATTCAAATTCTAATTACTCTGATATTATGATGAATGTTTCATTAGAATGCCCAGATGGTGGTTGTGATCCCTGGGATAGGAAAGCAAAAGTATCAATAGAGCATCTTGAAGATTGGTTTGAAATTGGAAGATATGTAACACCTTATGGAGTTGAATGTGATTGGTCTTTTGATGTGACAGATTATCGTTCCTTATTGCAAGGAGAGGTAGCATTAAGATCATATATTGATACCTGGGTTCAGCCTGGCTGGCTGGTAACAATTTCATTTGACTTTATTTCGGGTGTTCCAGAGCATCCTCATACAGTGGTGAGAAACATTTGGAACAATGATTATGTAGTGTATGGAGATCCTACAAATCCCGTTAATATCCCATCTGTGACTGAATATATTCCATCTGATGCGACTAATGCGTACCTGCGCATGATTACTACCGGGCATGGGCAGGGAAATACTGAGAATGCAGCAGAATTTTCATTAAAAATCCATGATATATTTTTTAATAATGATTTAGCATATTTGCATAATTTTTGGAGGGACGATTGCGAATCCAACGGGTGTTCTCCTCAGAATGGTAATTGGCAATATAACCGTGCTGGATTTTGTCCAGGAGATAAGGTCACTCCAATGGACTTTGATTTATTAGAACACGTTCTTGTTGGTGATACTATAAAATTAGATTATGTATTAGAAGATTATTTTAACCAATGCTCTCCAAATAATCCATCCTGTACGAATGGAGTTACTTGTTCATCTTGTAGCTATAATAATAATGGGCATACTGAACCATACTATTATATTGGTTCCCATTTAATTATTCACACAGAATCATACCATACTAATGCAGACGCATATTTCATGGTCAGCGAATTGGATTCTGAAAATGGTTCAATAAATATTTACATGGAAAACTATGCTCCTATTTATGGGATTCAGTTTTCCATATCCCTTGATGGTATTGAAGATGTTGACCTAGACCAATTATCCTTTGGGAATGGAATGGGAGGTAGAGCTGAAGAATACGGTTGGACCGTTTCAACCAACGATTCAGGGCTTGTAATTGGAGTTGCTCAGTTTACGGGTAATCCGATTCCAGGAGGCGAGGGCGTATTAACTCAGATCCCTATAAACATAAGTAGCCTCGGGCAGTCAGCAGGACAAATCAATATTACTGATTTACAGGTATCTGGATATTTTGGTTCTGAGATTACACATGAGATAGGGGCACCATTGAATTATGAATCTGGTCTTAACCTAAGTGATAATGTATTTATACCAAAAGAGCATAAGCTATATTCTCCCTATCCTAATCCATTTAACCCAAGTGTAAATATTCCATTTAAGTTGGCAACCCAGACCCATGTGGTTTTAAATATTTATGATCTAAAAGGACAAAAAGTTGAAACATTGATGGACAAATTTCTATCAGAGGGAGGTTATGAAATCAATTGGAATGCGAGTTCCAATTCTTCTGGGGTTTATGTATGTGCTCTAGAGTCTGATGACTGGATTAGCACAAGTAAGCTAATACTCATTAAATAACAATTCTATTTAGGCTGTTCAACCCACGATGCATTGTATTGATCAATGAAAGTGGGTGCAATTCGATTTATACTTGAATTATCTGCTATATTATAAAGAATGCCGATGTGTCCACTATCTGGACCAAGATTTCGCCCATTATTTTGGGTCTTTCCACGCCATTTGCAAAGCGCTACCAATTCAAAATGAATAAATTTCTTTTTCTGTAAATCATAGGTGGCATTTCCTAAGATTTTAGACCTGATCTCATGGTCCAAATCATGTGAAGGGGTCCAAATATTTTCCCCAAGGAGCCAAGGACCTTTAGCAACAGCATTAGATTCTCCAGCGATTTCAATTACCATCTTTTTATCATTTATTTCTGTCACCTTAGCACTAAGGTCTGCCTCTTTAATTTCTTCTGCAGCAAATGGGAGCGTTTGTCCTCTAACATTATTTACAATATGAAACCGAAATAAACGATCTTTTAAAATCTGGGGGCATTCATGGTTTTCTCCAACAACATGTTTTTGCGGTAGCCAAAGGAGCATTTCTTCTTCACTAAACCAAACATGATCCATGTTCCATCGATCTCCGCGATCTGAAAATCGTGGTGGATCTGATAAAAGATCTGCTTTTGCTCCTTTTAACACTAATCCATTTTCAGGATAGCTATCTTCCCAGCGATGAGACACTTTTGGAGAAAATTTATCTGGAAGACTTCTATCAGACACAGGAAGTAGCTTCCATTTATCAAGCCCTTTCATAATTGATTCCAATACTGCGTCTGGATTTAGTGAATTAATAGAGCTTAGTAGTGTACCATTTGGGCTGCATACGTAGATACCTTGCCTTGTGCTGCCCTCCTTTTTATAGTGACCTTCATTTGCCATTTTCTGGAACATAGATGCATCTTCTTCATCTCCTCCTTGTAGGCGCCAAACCTCATCGGTAGAAGGAACAAACTGCTTGGAAATATTAATTATTCTTGGATCTGACCAGACGGACCGTCGGCCTGCTGCACCATTATTTCATGTGCATCCAAGAGGGTGCCCGTTCATTACCCAAAGCAATAATGGCTTTTGTTCTCTGTCGGATTCAACTAAACCATCATAAAAGGTACTCCTCCAAGGAATCTCTGCCCATGCTAATTCATCCTTGGTTGGCTTTATGAACTCTTTCCACATATCATATGTTATTTCATTTAGATCAAATGGTTGCTGATTCTGTGTACATCCATATAGAGAAATCAATAATAGTAACTTTTTCAATTATTTATCCGTGAAATTTGTTAAATCTACATTTGGTTAAATAAGTAAAAAAATAATTTCAACGAAACTCTTTTTCAAGATAACAGACTATTAATTTTTAACGAAATTTTCGATTTGAGTGCACCAATTTGCATAACCTTTCTCGTTTAAATGGAGACCATCTTTTGCAAAATTTTTATCCATTTCTCCTTTTTCATTTACAAACGATTTATGAAGATCGATTATGTTATAATTTTTGTTAGCACCTAATTCTAATATTTGATGGTTTATTTCTAAGATCTGTTTTTCTAAAGGGTAGTCATGCTCGGGGTAGAAACCTCTGTTCATTCTAAACTCCTCCTCGTTTACAGGTAAAATGGTTTGAATAAAGATTTCAGTTTCTAAAGAGTGATATCTGATACTATCTACAATATCAAAAATATTTTGTGCGATCTTCTTTGGAGTTTCTTCAGCTTCATATGGAACAACGCCATCGAAAATATCATTGATTCCTATTAGTAGAAATAATTTCAATGGTTTATAATGATATATTTCCTCCAAACGAGCCTGCATTGAAACAGTAAAGTCTCCGGAAATACCTCGATTTATCGCATTTGAAATATTAAACCTATCATTCCAATCACCTCCACCTTCCGTAATACTATTTCCTAAAAATACTATCTTTTTATATCCAATGGGATTTTGTTTGAATTCATTTATTCGTTTATGATATGAATCAATCTGCCATTGAGCCTGGTTAGGAAACGTAATTCCCTCTCTTGGATAGAGGTCATTTTTCAATTCACAGCCCATGAGTAAAAAAAGTACTAATGGGGCAAACCATTTTGCCATTAGAGGAATAAAAGTTGTTAAAGAGATCTAAAATGCAAACCTAAACCCAATGTCAATCGTCCTACCATAATGCTGTTCTTGGCTTTTTGCCCTTTGTCCTCTAGGAACCCTTGACAATAATTCTGGAATGTCAGGATTAAGAAATACCCTTTCATTAGTTTCAGGATCAAGTGTTGAATATAAATCAGGATCTAAAATTCCACCAATAACTTCCCCAGATTCATCATATTTAAATAAGTTAGAATCATCAAAGTTTGGATCGTATGGGTTAAATCCCCTCAGCCTAGTAATGTCAACTGCTTCTGTCAGGTTGCTAATATTTAAATATAGCTCCAGGCCTTTGATTGGTAACTTTTGTTTCACGGATAAATCATATCTCCTGTAAGCATCTGTATCCTCTCTTAGGCCAGGCCAGAAATTTGTTGTAGAGAAAACATTGGATATATAGTTCATGGATAATCGACCAGAAAATCCCTTGTAATCATAACCAAGTGAAAGGTTAATAATATCTCTTGGTTGATCCAGCAGACGGTCTACATACAAGCTGTCAAGATTTAGGGTAACTACCTGGAATGATGGATCAAATATTACTTTAGTTTCAATTACTGTTCTTGGATATTTAACCTCTGAATTTGTTCTGGTATAGTTGGCGTTAAAAACCAAGCCTCTCAATATGTTTGGTAGATACCAAAATCTTGTTTGATAATCGATCTCAAATCCGTCAAGATTTACAACATATGGATTATTTGCCTTATAGTCATTTATCCTATATGTCTCAGCGTATTTTGGTAATCCGTATAGGCTGGCATCTGTGATATATCTTTGGCCACTACTAAAAATAAGTCCTTCAATCTTTTTATTAAAGTAGCTAAAGGTGAATAAGCCAAGATGCTTATTATTGAGTGAGACCACGTAGTCATTGTTTTCAGATACTCCAGGTTCTAGATATGGGTTCCTGTATTCAACAGATCTGGAACCTGCGCTAATATTATACAATGGGATAATATCTGAATAATTTGGCCGTGTTAATGTTTTTGTACTTGCATATCTTAATATCAACCAGTCTTTAGGTTGATATTTCAAAAATAAGGATGGTAGCGTGTAGGAATTTTTCCTAGTATGGTTAGATACCGAATCAGACCCCATAGAGTTATAGTGCGGAAGAGAGGTCTGTTGTCCGTGGTAGGATGTATATCTTGTAATATTATCTTCTAGCCTAACCCCTGTAACAATATTCAGCTGTCTCCCAATATTTAAATCTGTCATTACATATCTAGCGTCATACTCCTCAGTTCCAGAATAATCGTAGATTATAGATTGTGTTTTATGGAAGTGATGCATAATGTTTTCATGGTATGGATCCCAATTCCAATTAGATCTAAAAAATGAAAATAGCTCATTCATTTTATCGAGATCGGCGAATGGGCCAAGGCGATACTTACCATCTAGAAACCCTTCATCATTGTACTCTCTATCCATAAAAGGATAGTATGGAGCATAGATTGTATTTTGAGGGACACTATTTAGCCAGTCAAACATCTCGTATGTTTCATTTCTTTTCCCTGTATGCGCAACATAAGTAAATGCTCCATATTCATAATCTCTATCGTGCTCTCGAGATTTGTCCCTGTTTTTAAATCCAAACTTTACTTTTCCAGATATTTGATCATTTAATTTCAAATCAAACTCCATATTTCCACCAAAAGCATGCTCTGTTTCTATTGTTGAATATTCATTGTAATCATAGCGATCAAACCATGTGGTGTTAGTATCGTTAACCGTGAATTCTTGAATATTATCAACACTTTTATTACTAACATCATCAGTATATGCAGCAGTTTCTCTAAAATTAAACACCTTACTTGTATCACCATTTGTTGATCTTGAGAAGCTCTTGAATAGATCTAATTTCAAATCTGGAGAAATTTGTTGCTCGTATTTCCAGGTTTCAGAAGTGACCTTTATTCTATTTAAAAGTTCTCCTGTATCATAATGTCTTTGCCCATCATTTGATTGTAGAGGATACATATTTGCATAAGTTGTTACATCTTTGTTTATGGTACTGTGTAATCCACTATAACTGATGTTCCCATTTGGTATATTATAGTCAATCACAAAAAGATTATTGTCGCGCTTATTCAATCTTGCTACATCTTTTAGTGACAGTGTTTCAAGTGTGAGCTGGTTTACGGTATCTAGGTCAGCAGGTGTGTTTACATAATTTGCTGCTAGGTTGTGTGAACTACGGTTTCGATTTTCCAAATCTATTTGACCTAAAAGGCCAAGCTTATCACCAAAGAATCGGTTACTAATATCGAAGACAAGTTTATAATCATCCTGTGTTTTTTTTAGACTATTGTACATTCCTTGGGTAACGAGATTTCCATGTAAACCGGATGGTGCTTTTTTTAATTTAAAATTTACCGTTCCTCCCAAAACATCTGCTTCTTGATCTGGAGTTCCAGCCTTGGTAACCTCAATTCCTTCAAGCATATATTGAGATATCATACTTAAGTCAGTGCTTCGATCATCTGCATCTGTAGATGCAAGGTTTGCGCCATTTACTGTTACCTTGTTGTATTTTGGAGATAATCCACGAATGACTACTTTATTACCTTCACCACCTTCTCTCCTGATTGAAACACCAGGAACTCTTGCAACAGCTTCAGCTGCATTAGCATCTGGGAGTTCTTGTATTCTATCAGAACTAATAATATTTTTTATTGATTTTGCTTTTAGCTGTTTGTTTATTGCATCCATTTGACCTCGAGCCTGAGCTGTTACTTCAACTGTCTTTCCTTCAATTGTAACGTATTTTAATTCAAAATCTTGCTCGAGTTCTTTACCAGCTTGGACAATGACTTCTACTTCCTCTGACTCATATCCAATGTATGATGCTTTAAGTGTATAGGTCCCAGGGCTTACATTTGCAATATCATACTTACCTTCATCTGAGGTCGCTGTACCCATACTTGTTCCAGCAATATATACATTTGCTCCAACTAGAGGCTTTTTGTTGCTGCTATCCTTAACAAGGCCTTTGACTGTAACAGCCTGAGAAAAGGCTATAGTACTTGTAATTAGGAAAGTAAAATATTTGTTTAAGGTCTGGTTTTTCATAATCTGATTGATTCTCCTTGCTCAATTTGGACTCCTAAGATACGTAATGAGTCCTTTTTACTTTGTAAAAGTCTGAGATTATTACATTCACTGTCTACTAGCAGTCTTGCATTGTTGATTTCAAAACATTTTTCAGTAAGCTTAACATATTCTTTGGCAAATTTTTTGATTTTGGTTTTTGATATTTGATCTTTCTTCAAATCATCTAAATTGTCAAACTGAAGTCTAAATTCTATAGTCTTATCTAGTATTTCTCTTGATCTTCTATTACAGTCACACGCATCATAATCTTTTCCTTCTTGACTTGCTATCGAATGTTTCTTGTTCGCTAAAGGTGTTGTGGAGTATTGAGTTACCTTTTTTTCGTCTCCTCTATCTTTAGAAGAGCATCCAAAATTGAATATGATCAAAAAAATAAGACTAACGTATTTCATTTTATTTTCATTTCAAAATTAAAATAATAGGGGGCAGCGATTCAAATCAACTACCCCCTAAAATTATAACGAATATATATTCGCTACACTTATTTCATTAACGCCATCTTCTTACTGATTGTTTGAGTACCATCAGTTAGTGTATAAAGATATACGCCTGTTGAAACTTTTTGCCCAAGCTCATCTTGACCATTCCAGGTGTAAGAATGAGTTCCAGCATTAAGCAGTGTATTTTCTAACACTTTTACTTTTTGCCCAAGCATATTGTAGATCGTAAGGTTAACATCGGATGCAACATCCATTGAAAAACTGATCTCTGTAGATGGGTTAAAAGGGTTAGGGTAATTTTGAGCTAGAGAAAACTCATTTGGAGTAAAACCATTAGAGTTTTCCTCAACAGATAGTGTAGCCCACTCAGCCAACTTGTCTGGAAAGTGGTTCAAGTCACCAACAGGGAGACCCCACTCACTAGCAGTATATGCAGCTGAAGATGTGCTGTAAGTAAAATCCATTGGTAGTGGCCACTCAACAACGTTCCAGTCTCCATCTGCTTGATGTGCCCACCATGAATCTGTGTGGGTATCATGGACTTTGTTATCCAACCAGTCCATGTTTCTTGCAACATGTGTTTCAATGTAAACGGAGGCTAGGTTAAAGCCAAGATTTTCATCTTCCATGTTGTTTGCTTCTGAAACACCATTAGCCATCTGAGCTGAAGTGGAATCATCCATCCATCTTGTTTGACTAGAAAACTGCGATCCAGGACCACCGATCATTGTATCACAATAAGTAGTTACAACACCAGCAGTGTCTGTAACATCCCAGCACCAAGGATCCATGTTGAACATGGTCTTTAGCTCAGGTGTATCATGGTACACGTTGTTATTGTAGTGAATGTTTCTATTGGTATTATCCCAGCACCAGCCTCTAGCAAGCAGAGTACTGTCTGCACAGGCGCTCTGTGAAAGAGTAGCCATTTTACCATGTCCACCTGGATGGTTAAGGGAAGGACCCTGTCCATGGGAATTGTGAGTTTGACCATTAGATACAGTGTTCACAAATAGATTGTTGGTAAAACGAGTATTGTTACCGTGTCTGTAGAACTTAACCCAGTCAACGATGTTCACGAATGTATTGTGGTTAATGCGTATTGGATTGTAGCCAGGGATAACTCCGTTATCGTATATGACAAATACCTGTCCCATCATACCTTCAACGGTGTTATTCTCAACCAGTAACTCTTTCCAGGTACCGGTCCATCCGCCACCGCCACCCCACAAGAAACCACCCCAGTACATACCACCAGCATATGAGGTGCCCTGTACACAGGTATTATTGGTCATGTGAAGACGTTGTGCAGTTCCAAAGTTAAAGTAACTTACAATGTTGTGATGAACTGATGTAACATGATCCACAACAACAGTGTTATTCTCGCCATAGGTTGAGAGCACTCCAAAAAGTGATGCAGTTTGACCTGCAGCAACCCCATTGAAAAGAATATTTTTAATCGCATAGGTTTGTGAGTGCCCATGTGTTTTTACATGGTTTTGTGGCCATCCACCAAACTGTAGATTACCATCATCACCAGCAATTGGTTGAACCGTTGCTGGGTGCTCACCGTCGCCATACTCAGCTCCAACTAATTCCATGCTAGAAGTCATATTTACTTCAGAAAGCTGAAGGTAAACTTTGTTTGCTTCTAGTACATAGATATCATGAGCTTGTTCCCCAGTGCTTGTTGTATCGCCATGGATAAAGGTTTCCATTTCACCAGGGGTTCCTGTCCAAGGAACAGTTACTGATGTTTGAGCTAATACAAACATATGCATGAGGCCAAATGCGACTATTGAACGACTTATTATCGATTTTTGCATCTGATTTTCTCCATTTGTTATTGTTTGTTTTGTATCTTCTCGAGAAGAACTAACTAGATACAGTTAATGTGCTAACATTATATAGTATAGTTCAATTAAGATATATATATTATAAGAACAAAGTGATTGTTCATACAACCTATTTTATAAATTTAAAAAAGACCATTTAAAGAGATGAAAAGTGCAAAATATCTAAAAAATTTAAAAATAATACACCAAAATCTTAATAATGGTTGGAAACTTGAATATTCAGATAAAAATAAATGGATTGACGCAGTTGTTCCAGGAAATGTTCACCTAGATCTCCTAAGAAATAATTTTATTCCAGATCCTTTCTTTGGCCAAAATGAAACTAAGCTGCAATGGATTTCTGATGAAAATTGGACTTATAAATTAATCTTCAATTCTAACAAGAGTG
>JAYNUL010000021.1:0-14704 GCA_038281125.1 Fidelibacterota bacterium
CAAATCCTACTTGGGAGGATGGTAGACTAATTTTGTCTACTCCAGATGCAATTGGAAAAGCATTAGATGATTATCTAACAGAAAGAAAGGGGAAACCATTAGGTAATGGCAATGTCCTAAGCAGCGTAGAAAAACCAAGAATTACACTTGCCCAAGAAAAAAAGGAAGATAACGGCATGATAATATGTACTGAATGCCACAACCATAGCGTAGTTAATGAAGGTGGATGTCTTACTTGTAGGGAGTGTGGTTGGTCAAAATGTGACTAAATTTATAATAATTCAATCTACAAAAAAGGCCCAAAATTCTTTGGACCTTTTTTATTTGAGTTTTTCACACCTTTTTATACTTCTAAAATCTCTTTTTCTTTATCATCCTGAAGAGTATTTAGTTTTTCAATATTACTATCAGTAATCTTTTGAATCTCTAGTTCATTATCTTTGATTAAATCTTCAGATATGTGACCATCTTTTTGCATATTTTGAAGATTATGAATTCCATCTCTCCTTACATTTCTAATAGCAATTCTACCATCTTCAACGAGTTGGTGCACAAATTTATTTAATTCTTGTCTCCTTTCCTCACTTAAAGGTGGGACAGGCACTAGAACTGCAGTACCATTATTACCAGGCGTAAATCCCATATTTGCATCCATGATTGCTTTTTCAATTATAGGGATTAAAGTTTTCTCGTAGGGTGTTAGAGTAATTAATCTTGGCTCTGGAACTGAAATAGTAGAAACCTGGTTTAGTGGCGTCATAGAACCGTAATAATCAACAACTAAGGAATCAAACATCTCAGGATTTGCTCGTCCAGTGCGAACTTTATTTAATTCCATGTTTGAATGCGCAACTGCTTGCTCCATACGATGTTTAACATCATCTAGTATATCATTAATCATAACTATTCCCCTATTACTTGAGTGCCAATTTTACTTCCTAAAATAAGTTGTTTCAAGTTTCCAAGAATATTGATGTCGAGTACATGAATCGGCAAATTATTTTCCTTACATAAAGTAATAGCAGTTAAATCCATAACTCTTAAGTTTTTTTCCAGAACTTCAGAAAATGTGATAGTATCAAATTTTTTTGCTTTTAAATTTTGAACTGGATCTTTATCATATATTCCATCTACTTTGGTACCCTTTATTACGATCTCAGCGCTTAATTCTTTTGCACGAAGGGCTGCAGCTGAGTCTGTTGTGAAAAATGGATTGCCTGTACCTCCTGAGACAATAACAATCCTTCCTTTTTCAAGATGTCTTATGGCTCTTCTTCTTATATAGGGCTCAGCAACTTGTGAAATATTAATTGCTGACAATGTTCTCGTTTCACAATTAACTTTTTCTAGCGCATCTTGAACAGATATAGCGTTCATGATTGTTGCAAGCATACCAAGATAATCTCCAGTAACTCTGTCCATTCCTTTTCCTGCAGCCTGAATACCTCGGAATATGTTTCCTGCGCCAATTATCAAACCGATTTCTACACCAAGGTCAAAAATGGACTTCACCTCGTTTGCTAAATAAGAGGCTTTTTTTGGATCAATACCAAAACCCTTATCACCAGCAAGTATTTCTCCAGAAAGTTTTAGAAGTATGCGCCCATACTTAGGATTTTCCATTTATGGAAATTAGTTTTTACCGTTACTTGGCAATTCGGAGGATTCTCCAATTGCAAATCGAACATATCGATTTATACTTATATTTTCTCCAAGGGTTGCAATTGTTTCGGTGAAAATGTCATTGACTCTTTTATCTGAATCTTTTATATAGGTTTGCTCCATTAGACAAGATTCTTGAAAAAATTTAGAGAGTCTACCTTCTACCATTTTTTCTATGATATTATCTGGTTTTCCTTCTGATTTTGCCTGATCAGTGAAAATTTCACGCTCACGGTTTATTACTTTCTCTTCAATGGATTCTCTGTCTAGCGCAACGGGGTTAGTAGCTGCAATTTGCATTGCAAGATTATGGGCAAGTTCTGTAAAACCATCTGTCTTTGCAACAAAATCAGTTTCGCAATTTAATTCTAGCAATACACCTAATCTTCCTCCAGCATGAATGTAAGAGTACACTAGACCTTCTCTTGTTTCACGCGCACCTTTTTTTTCCGCTTTGGCTATTCCAGATTTTCTAAGATTATCTAATGCTTTGTTTATATCACCATCAGATTCAACCAACGCTTTTTTACAGTCCATCATACCTGCACCAGTCTTTTCACGTAAATCCTTCACTAATTTAGCGTCAATAGTCATATTATTCTTCCTCTCCGTTCGAATCATCACTTGAGGTTTCAGGGATAGATTTATCACTTTCTTGTGAAGTATTTTGGATAGTGGGGTTGTTTTTATCGTTATTGTCTTTGGCTTTAATTTCGTTATTCAATTCTTGTTCTTTATTTAAAGATTTTCCTCTAGTTTCAACAATTGTATCAGCTATTGCAGAAATAATTAATTGTATTGTACGCATTGAATCATCATTTGCAGGAATTGGATAGTCTACTTTATTAGGATTTGTATTTGTATCTACAATTGCTATGACAGGTATTTCTAATCTACTTGCTTCTCTTATAGCTGTTTCCTCATACTGTGCATCAACTATTACCAAGGCATCAGGCAAACGTCTCATGTCCTTTATTCCTCTATGCTGGTCAGCCAACTTAACTTTTTCTCGATTCAACATCTGCGTTTCTTTTTTTGTCATATTTTCATACAGATTAGAACCTTCTTTTTCAAGCATTTTAAGACGCTTGATACTTTTTTTGATGGTAGAAAAATTTGTTAATGTACCCCCTAGCCACCGTTCAACAATATAAAACATTGAGCATCTGTCTGCCTCTTGCTGAACAATATCTTGAGCTTGCTTTTTTGTACCAACAAATAAAATCTCACCATTTTTACTGACAATATCTTTTACAAAACCACAAGCTTTTTCAATTAATTCGATTGTTGATTCAAGATTAATAATATGCACACCATTTTTTTCTAGAAGTATATATGGTTTAAAATTTGGGTCCCATTTTCTTGTTACATGTCCAAAATGTGCACCCGTACTTAATAAATCTTCAAATTTTACTTGAGCCATAATTTTTATCGTTTTGAGAATTGAAAGTTTTTTCTTGCACCTGGCTGTCCAGGCTTTTTTCGCTCGACCTTCCTAGCATCGCGAGTTAAATAACCTTTTTCTTTGAGGACAGACCTGTATTCGCTATTTACATCAAGAAGAGCTCTTGATATACCTAGGCGAATTGCACCTGCTTGTCCAGTAAGGCCACCGCCATTAACATTGATTTCAATATCGTATGCTTTTTCTCCTTCAACAGCAACTAAAGGTTGCATTACAATAGTAGCTAGAGAATCTCTGCAAAGGTAATCTCTAAATGATTCTCCATTTACCTTAATGTCGCCCTTACCAGGTGAAAGGTAAACACGAGCTACTGATCTCTTTCTTCTACCTGTTCCATAAAAAGTTATTTCTGACATATGATTAAATCTCTAAGGTTTTTGGTTTCTGGGCGGAATGAGGATGATCGGGACCAGAATAGACTTTCAAATGAGAAAATATACTGCGACCCAACCTATTATGAGGCAACATACCTTTGACTGCATTTTCAAGAATTCTGTGAGGTTTTGAACGCCTCATTTCTGCCAAGCTTATTTCACTTCCACCACCAGGATAACCAGTGTGTTTAAAATAAACCTTATCTGTTTCTTTATTACCAGTGACTTTAATTTTCTCAGCATTAACAATAATTACAAAATCTCCCATATCCATGTGAGGCGTGAAATTCACTTTATGCTTCCCTCTTAGGATTTGTGCTACTTTGGATGCAAATCTACCTAGGACTTGCCCGTCAGCATCTGCCAACCACCAGTCCTTACTTATTTCTTTATTTTTTATCGATTTTGTATTCATTTTATTTCGAATAAAGCCCGGGAAATTATACTTTTGGTATTCCCCTAGTCAACACATATTCTAAAATTAATTTATGACGTTCTAAAAATATGAGAGCGAGAAATGGTATATAAAACTTTTCCGATCAATTTTTTTCCGATATACGGAGAGTTTATGGATCTAGATTTAATATGTTCTCTAGAAAATATCCAATCCTGCTCTGGGTCAATAATTGTAATTTCTGCTGGAGTTCCTTTTACAAACAAATCAGATTCAAACCCCATAATTTTTCTAGGGCTACAAGTGAGAAGGTTAATTAGCTTTATTAAATCCATTTCTGATTCTTTACACATAATTTTGTTTACCACACCAAAACAAGACTCAAGTCCGATCATTCCAAAGGTGGCAAGATCAAAAGTGGTTTCCTTATTTTCGATAGTATGGGGTGCGTGATCTGTTGCTATACAGTCTATGGTTCCATCCTTCAAAGCCGCGATAAGTGAAATTCTATCCTTTTCTGTTCGAATTGGTGGACCCACTTTTAAGTTAGTATCATATGAACGTAAATCTTCATCATTAAAAAATAAATGATGTGGAGTAACCTCTGCAGTCACATCATCCTTATGTTTTTTCATATCACGGATCAAATCTACTGCCTTAGCAGAACTAACATGAGGAACATGAATCCTTGCATCAACATACTTGGCAAGCTCAAGGTCTCTGTGAACCATGGTTGATTCAGCAAGGTCTGGATTTCCTGCAAGCCCTAAATGAGTTGAAACAGTGCCCTCATGCATGTGCCCCCCATCTCTGAGACATTCATCTTCTGCATGGTTAATAACAGGAACGCCAATCAATTTTGAATATTCCAATGCAATTCTCATTATTCCACCATCCTGAATTGGCAGACCATCATCACTGAATGCAACTGCGCCTTCTTTATGCATTAGGCCCATTTCAGTAATATCCTTACCATCTTGACCTTTTGAAACCGCACCTATAGGATGAATGTAAATGGGTGCATCTTCGGCTTTCTTTTTTATAAAGTGGATAGATTCAGGGGTGTCTAGCGGTGGGTTAGTATTAGGCATGACACAGACCCTTGTAAATCCTCCGGCCATAGCAGCAAGTGATCCAGTTTTTAGAGTTTCTTTGTCTTCTCTTCCTGGTTCCCGAAAGTGAACATGCAAATCACAAAATCCATGCGTTATAACTTTTCCCATGCAATCAATGATTTCACAAGATTCAGGTTTTTCTAATCTGCCTATTTCATGTATTTTACCATCCTTGATTAGGACATCTGCATTATATGTTTTTTCATTATGTGGATCAATTAATGTCCCACCTTTTAGCATTAGATTGTCTGTAATTTTCTCTAAAGACACTTTCTACTCTCCTTCAACTTTTTTACCTCCACATAACAAATAAAGGATGGCCATTCTTGATGCTACACCATTTAAGACCTGGTCTAAGATAATGGCCTTATCACCATCAGCAACTTCTCCATCAATTTCTACACCCCGATTCATTGGACCCGGATGCATAATTACAATTTCTTTACTATGTTTTTTTAATCTTTCACTTGTTATTCCAAAGAAAGATCGATACTCACGGATAGAAGGCACTAGACCTCTTCCCATTCTCTCTCGCTGAATTCTAAGAACATTTAACGCGTCCGACCATTCAATTACTTGGTCTACATCCTTGGAGTAATTAACACCCAGTTCTTCAATATTTTTAGGCATCAGATTTGGCGGACCACAGAGGGTGACTTTTGCTCCCATTATCTTTAAGCCATAAATATTACTTAATGCAACTCTGCTATGTTTTATATCGCCAATGATACCAACTTTGAGACCTTTTAACTTTCCGAATTTTTCATGCAAGCTCATCATATCCAAAATGGCCTGTGTTGGATGCTCGTGCGTTCCATCACCAGCATTAATAATAACCGAATCGATAAATTTTGTAAGGTGTTTTGGTGCGCCAGGGGTTGGATGGCGCATTACAACTGCATCAATTTTCATTGCTTCAATATTTTGAGCAGTGTCTTTGAAGCTTTCACCTTTTTTCAGACTACTAGATGATGCAGAGAAATTTACTGTGTCAGCGCTTAGTCTCTTTTGGGCCAGCTCAAAACTTATTTTTGTTCTAGTTGAATTTTCAAAAAACAAGTTAACAATTGTTACTCCCTGTAGAGACGGCACCTTTTTGATTGGACGATCTAGCACTTCTCTAAAATTAAACGCTGTTTCAATTATGGTCTGTATATCCTCTCTAGGATATCCCTCCAACCCTAATAAGTGTTTATTTTTTAGCATAATTAATCTCTATTCCTAATTAGAAAAACACTGTCATTTTCATCTGTTTCTTTAAGAGTTACATCTACGTGTTCACCTGCATGGGTAGGTACGTTCTTTCCAACGTAATCCGGTTTAATAGGAAGCTCACGATGCCCTCGGTCAACAAGAACAGCAAGTTGTACCTTGGAGGCCCGACCAAAACTATTTAACTCATCTAGGGCCGCTCTTACTGTTCTACCAGAATAAAGTACATCATCAACTAAAACTACGATTTTACCATCTAAGGAGAAATTTATATCCGTTCCCATTAACTCCGGTACAACAAGACGTTCTCTGTAATCATCTCTATGAAATGTAATATCCAATGAACCTCTTTGCAGATCAATTCCAATAAGATCTTTGATTTTATTTTGAATTCTTTGTGAAATAGGCACCCCACGATTGTGAATGCCAATTAGAACAACATCCCTACAGTTGCTATTGTTTTCAATTATTTCATGGCATAATCGATTGATTGTCCTTGAAACAGATTCTTCATTCATTAAGACTAATTTTTCCAAAAGTGATCCTATAAAAAAACCTCCGGCAGAACAACATATTCATCACGGAGGTTCATTCTGCCCTTTTAGCCTCACTGGACTAGTTTAAAGGGATTTATTGCCCGGAAAGTTATATCATTACTTTAAATATGCCACATAATATTTGGATAATTTCATCCATTTTAAGATCATCCATCTTAATGGTTAGTTCAGTGTTTTCTCTATTAAACCATTGGTCTTGTCGCTTAGCAAACTGACGAGTTTTTATAAAAATACTTTCCTTCATTTTTTCAAAACTAATCTCATTTTTTAAAAAGGATTGGATTTGTCCATACCCAATTGTATTAAGTGCAGGAAATAGTGAATTTTCTTTTTTTTCATATTTTATAAGGTCATTTACTTCTTCAATCCACCCTGATGATAACATATAGTCCAGTCTGTGGTTTATTCTATCATTTAAATTTTTTCTATCCCAGTCAAGCCTAATAGTGAATAAATCAAGAACTTTAGTAGGATTAGACTTTTGGTTTTGATAATTAATACTGGGTGCCTTACCAGTTGTACCAAATATCTCTAATGCACGAACAAGCCTTTTTTTATTATTAATATGGACTATACTTGCATATTCAGGATCGATATCTTCTAACTTTTTTAGTAATAATTTCGGATCATCATCATAGGAACTTTCTAATTTATTTCTGAGAACCACATCCGTAGTACTGTCACTAAATATTCCTGTCTTTATTGCTTTATAGTAAAGACCTGCTCCTCCACAGATTATTGGTATTTTACCATTTTGTTGAACAAGCGCTACTTTATTGATAACTAGCTCTGCATATCTACCCGCAGAAATTGGCTCCTTTGGATGAATACATCCAATTAAATGGTGCTTTATTCCCCTCATTTCTTCAATTGTTGGTTGTGCAGTCCCTATTCCCATTCCCTTATATATCTGCCTTGAGTCCAGACTAATTACCTCACTGCCCAGCTCTTTTGATAGTTGAATTGCTAGGGATGTTTTTCCACTTGCAGTGGGGCCAACAATTGTAATGATTTTATCCATATGCACAAAATGGCAGAATATTAATTTCTCCAGGGAAGGTTATCTAAATCAACATTCCCTCCTGAAATGATAAGTCCAACCTTCATTCCTTCAAACATTTTCTTGTTTTTAATTATTGCGGAGAGAGTAATCGCGCAGGATGGTTCAACTATAATTTTCATGGTCTCCCATATAAGCCTCATAGAATCAATAATTTCCTCCTCTTCAATTGTGAAAATATCAGTAACATAATTCTTAATGATAGGAAAGGTAAGGGTGCCAATTTGAGCCCTTAATCCATCGCAAATTGTATTCGTAGATTTATTGGCTTTTATGGCTCCACTTTTTATCGATCTAAATGCATCATCAGCCTCTTTAGGCTCAGCACCATAAACCTTAATTTTGTCATTAATTATTTTTGCGGTACAAATTGTTCCGCCTAGCAATCCTCCACCGCTTACAGGGCTAATAATGGCCTCAATTTCAGGACATTGTTCTATCAATTCCAATGCTACTGTACCCTGACCTTCAATTATTCGCTCATCATTATATGGATGAACTAAAATAGATTTAGTCTTATTTAATATATCATTTAGAATCTTTTCTCTTGAAGCTTGATTGGGATCACACCAGATAATTTGTCCTCCATTCCTGATGACATTATTAATTTTGACTTTGGGCGTGTTTCTTGGCATTACAATTTTAGGTTTTATTCCCAATCTTGATACGGCCATAGAAAGAGCTGCTCCGTGATTTCCAGATGAAGCAGTTACGATTCCTCTATTAAGTTCGTCGCTTGTTAATTGAAGAACAGCATTGGTTGCACCACGAATTTTAAATGATCCAGATTTTTGGAAATTTTCACATTTAAAAAATAAATAAGTGTTTGCTATTTCGTTTAGTCTAGAACTGGTTAGGATTGGTGTTGTATTAACATATGGGTCAATCCTTGTTTTTGCCTTACGTATAAGTGATAGATCAATCATATGAAAATTTAGGGTTTTATTTAGAATCAATTGAACCAGGATTTTTAAATTATACAAATGAAAAAAGTAATATTAGTATTCTCTATAGTTTTATTTCATTGTAAGGATAAAGATAGTACTAATATACTAATGACGACTGAAATAGGTACCATAACAATTGAATTATTACCAAATCATGCTCCAATAACTGTAAAAAATTTCTTACGATATCTAGATGAAGATCGTTATAGTGATTTCACCTTCTACAGAGTTGTAAATATGAAAAATCAAAATTCAGACAGTGTGAAAATTGAAGTAATACAGGGCGGGCTAGGTTTTAATCAACATCATGATGTATTGCCTCCCATATTACACGAATCTACAAACAAAACTGACCTTAAACATTTAAATGGAACAATCTCAATGGCCAGGAATGAACCCGGTAGTGCAAGTTCTGAAATATTCATTTGTATCAACGACCAGCCTGAGCTTGATTATAATGGTTCACGCAATCCTGACGGTTTGGGATTTGCTGCGTTCGGAATGGTTAAATCTGGAATGGATATTGTAAAGAAAATTCAGCAATCTCCTTCGGATAACCAAATGCTAAACAAACCCATAAGGGTTAAATCAATAAAAAGAATTTGAAATCTTACAGTAATCACAAAGACATACAATATAAAGCAGTTATACTTTTTCGGCATGGAAAATCAGACTGGGATGCCCAGTATGATAGTGATCATGATCGTCCTCTAGCAAAAAGGGGAATAAGAGATGCCAAACGAATGGGTAAGTTTTTATCAAAAAGAGCAGAAGTTCCAGAATTAATATTATCATCAACTGCATTAAGGACAAGGGAAACCACTAAACTTGCAATAGAGGCTGGTAATTGGGATGTGGATATTGAACTTGAAAAAAAGATTTATGAGTCTTCATTAGAAGAAATAATAAACATTATTAAAAGTCAGGATGATAAATATAATTCCATATGCTTAGTTGGACACGAACCAATATTCTCAACTATAATTACATTAATCGACAACAAAAAGAAAATAAAGTTCCCAACTGCAACTATGGCAAGAATAAGTTTCTTTACAAGTGATTGGAAGGGAGTTTTATTGGAACCAGATAAGTGTAAATTGGATTGGTTTTATAAACCAAAATCTATTTCTTAATGACGCTCAAACCTGCCATCTAATTCATCTAGAGACATTTGAACAATAATTGGTCTACCATGTGGACAGTAATATGGATGCTTGGTGGAAAACAATCTATTAACCAATTCTTGCATCTCCTCACGCATTAAAGAATCCCCTGCCTTAATTGCCGCCTTACACGCAAACATTGCTGCAATTCCTTCCTGAAAGGAACTATATTTTTTTCTTTCTTTTAAGAAGTTATCCAAAATTTCTCTGATGACTTCCCTTTCATTACCAATAGCCATTTCTGATGGTATAGCATCTATTTTTATAGAAAGGTTATCTTGTTTTTTTATCTTGAATCCAATTTTTTCCAGGTAGGGTAAAACATCAAACAAAGCATCAAAATCATCTGGAGAAAACTCTAATGTCTCAGGAAAAAGAAGAGTTTGAGATGCCATTGAAGTTGATTCAAAAGCCTTTAAAGCATCTTCATATAAGATTCTTTCATGAGCAACGTGTTGATCGATAATGACAAGTCCACTATTTACTTCTGAAACAATATATTTTTTATGAATCTGCCAAATATTCTCCGTAGCTATAGACTGCTGATTATTTACGGGTTTTTCTGCTAATTTGGTTACATAATCTCGTGCTCGAAGAATATCTCCTTTCGAAGGACTTAAGTTATCAGATCTATTAAATTCTAAAGTATTTTGATTTGGGTCAGTTGGTATTGTTTCTCTTGGTGCAGTACTGTATGGATTAAAATTATCATTACCTTTATTGATTTCACTATTTTGGTATGAGGTATCAAATCCAGGAATTGTATCCAAGACAGAACTCAAGGCATCAGCAACTTCAGATTTCAAGATATGAAATAATCTCCATTCATCTTTAAATCTTACTTCAGTTTTCATTGGATGAACATTGACATCCACTTGATCCCCGGGTAGGAGCAGATTAATAACAAAAAACGGGTATTCTCCTCTTTTAATTAATGATTCATAGGCATTATAAACTGCGCGGTTCATTAGCCTGTCCTTTATAAAACGCCGGTTTAAAAACAGATATTGTTCGCCTGGTCGAGAACGAACTAAATTGAGATTGCCAACAAATCCTGACAAGGCAATATCACCTTTCGTAATGTTCAATGGAAGTAAATTTCTTGAGTATGTTGGATCCAGAAGATTATCAATACGCTCCTCAAGTGGTTCAGCATGAACATGGAAAATATCTCTATCATCTGCTACTAACCTGAATTCTACATCTGGAAAAGCCAGGCCATAACAGCGAACAACATCTACAATTTTCCGTAATTCTGTTCGAGGTGTTTTTAGGAATTTTTTTCTTGCAGGTGTATTATAAAATAGGTTTCGAATGGTAATCTCAGTGCCTCCAATATCTGCAGCTGGCTGAACCTCTCCCGGTGCACCGTTCAAAATAGATAGCTCTGCGCCTTCCCCTTTTCCATTACTTGACAAAATTGACATTTCCGATATTGACGCAATGCTTGATAGAGCTTCTCCTCGAAAGCCAAGAGTGTTAATAGAAAATAAATCATCCACAGTCTCAATCTTGCTAGTGTGGAACCTTTTTATTGATGAAGGTAAATCATCCGGAGAAATTCCAGATCCATTGTCTCGTACCTGTATAGTATGGTGACCACCTTTTTCAATAACGATAGAAATCTCAGATGAACCTGCATCCAAACTATTTTCAATTAGCTCTTTTACGACCGAAGAAGGCCTCTCTACAACCTCTCCAGCAGATATTTTATTTCGTAAATCTTCAGAAAGTGCTTTTATCATTGTCCGAAAATTTAACTTTTAATAATTGATAATGTTTTGTTATAAATAGTTTTATGGAGGCCTTGAGCATCATTTATTAGCTTGTTAACTTTATTTTGTGTAGCCTCGACATAAGATGAATCTTCTAGACTAGAAAGATTTATCATTACATTCATGCCAGCTCCTCTTACACCAGCAAGTGCTACTTCAGCAGCAACACCCGCATCAGAGACAGAGTTTGGATTTCCATTGTCAACTAGTTTTTCTGAAAGTTGCAAAACTCTAAAACATTTTTCTGCAGTCTCCATCGGAATTTCAATAGCAAATTTATTAGCCGTTTGAATTGCAGTATCTCTGTAAACTTTCTCCTCTTTTGTATTTTGAGGAAGTCTCATGGCTGCAATAACACTATTAAATGCTTTTGTATCCTCTTCAATTAGGTCAGAGAGGCGATCTTTTAGACTTTGGGCCTCCATACCTATTTCATCCATTAATGATTTGCTCTTTAGCATTTCTTTTTTCTCATGTGTCAAAGCAGCAACCATTGAGGATAATGATGCACCCAATGATCCTGCTAGGGCTGCAACACTGCCACCTCCAGGAGCTGGACTATTAGTGGACAACTCTTCCAAAAATTCTTTATCAAACATTGAATTTTTTTTTAATTCTTCATCATTTAAGACAGCGTAGTCAATGATTTTTTCATGTGGATTAAATGATGAAACATCATTGAGTCCAAGTGATTGTACCGCACACTCAATGATGTCCCTAGTTGGAATACCCATAGATCTATTTTGTTTTTTCAAATAGTGTTTTCCAGCCATTATCATCGCATCTAAAGGTATTAATCCCACCAATTCACTGCCTGTAACTCTAACGCCACGAGTTTCAGCTAATCTACAAGCTTCATCAAAAACATCATGCACGGTGGACTTTTTATAATTATTGAAATTTATTGATATTTGGGCTCTATTAAACTTTTCAACATACCATCCGATTCCTTTTACATCCTTGAAAGTGCCAGGTATTTTCACTGGTGAACCATCATCATTTCTAACAATTTCACCATCTAATAAGTTCTTTGATATAGGATTTGGTATTCTCTTGCTTCTACCTGCTTCTCTTAATTCAAAGGCAATATCTGTAGCTATACGAGCATCTCTTGAATTCAAATTAATATTATATGCAATAAGGAAGTCCCTGCAACCCATTACAGTAGCACCTGCTTTTATATGTACTTTTTTTGGACCAAAATCTGGTACCCAGTCTGGATCATTCAATTTATCTCTTAGCCCTTCGTATTCTCCTTTTCGAATATCTGGTAGTTTTCTTCTATTTGGGCTAGAGGCAGACTTTTCATAAAGGAAAACTGGGATTTTTAATTCTTCGCCAACTCTTTTAGCAACTTGCTTTGAGATTTCAATACACTCCTCATCCGTGACTCCGCTTATTGGAATGAATGGGCATACATCCGTTGCTCCCAACCTTGGATGAGTTCCAGTATGGGAGCTCATATCTAAAATTTCCGATGCAAGTTTTATACCCTTGAATATGGCTTTAGAAATTGATTTAGGTGATCCTACCATCGTAACAACTGTCCGATTTGTATCTGCACCAGGATCAACATCTAATATGGTCACTTGATCCACACTACTCATTATATCAACAATGCGATTTATTTTACCAAGATCTCTTCCTTCAGAAAAGTTGGGTACACATTCAATTAATTTATTCATTCAGTAACATTATGATATTGTATTTAAATAGACAATAAGAAACATAATAATTATCAACATTGCCGCTGTCCACAATAAAGATCTTCCTACAAATTTTCGTTCGGGAAGAATTCTCTTAAAATAATTCAAATTCTGCTACTAGCCTCCAATAAATAATAGCATAAAAAAATTTACAAATGGTTTCATTACGAGCCAAAGAATAGAAAATCCGGTTACATATCCGAAAAGTATTAGCCCAAACAAAACCTGTGGACCATATGATTGGATTTTCAAAGCAAGTTCTGGATTAGTTTTCATTAAATATCCAGAAAAGATTTGAGAACCATCTAGTGGCGATACTGGAATCAAATTAAAAACAGCAAGGGCAATGTTTATTTGAGTAAAATAAAATATTAATACCGGAAAATTTGTGTCTAAAAGAAAGTTTATTCCTCCTAATAATCTCCAAGCCATTCCCGCTAGCATTGCCAATAATAGGTTAGATAATGGCCCCGCTGCTGCAACTTTCATCATATCCTTCCTTGGATCTCTCAAGTTTCTTGAATCAACAGGGACAGGTTTAGCCCACCCAAAGCCAACAAAGAGTATCATCAACGACCCCATAACATCTAAATGAGCCATTGGATTGAGGGTCAATCTGCCCATCCTGGCAGCGGTATTATCACCACACTTAGAGGCCATCCAGGCATGTGCAAATTCATGGAATGACAGTGCAAACATTAAAGTTGGAATCAGTAAAATAAGGGTTTCAGGTGAAAGTCTAAAAAGAATGGTTAGCTCCTTGGATGATGAATTTCATATACCTCTTTCAAATAATGTTTATCAATGTGGGTATATATTTGTGTTGTAGATATATCACTATGGCCCAATAGAGCCTGTACAAACCTCAAATCTGCACCACCCTCCAATAAATGAGTCGCGAAAGAGTGTCTGAGCTTGTGCGGGGAAACAGATTTTTTTAATCCTGAAACCTGAGTCCATTTATTCAAAATAATATTTATCATTGCTCTGGTGAGTTGATTCCCATTTCTACTAACGAAAACAAAGCTTGAACCACTTTTTTTAATGTGACTATTTCTAGAATGCTTTATGTAATCGTCAAGGTATTTTTTTGATCTTACTCCCAAAGGAAGTAATCTCTCTTTATTACCTTTGCCCATAACTCTTATTAAGTCTTCATCAATAAACAAATTAGACATTTCAAGGTTACAAAGTTCGGTTACCCTAATTCCACAAGAATAGAGCAACTCTATGATTGCCTTATCTCTTTGATAAAACTGTGAAGATTCTTGGAT